>NZ_ASZV01000040.1:0-63395 GCF_000442475.1 Ralstonia sp. AU12-08
ACAAGGAGCACACCACCAACACAAAAACCTAAACATGCCGTCGCGCCGCCAAAGCAACCCCACCCACCAACAACAGCGCAGCCGTCACCTCCAACCCATGCGGAAAGCGCGCTTCATAAACAAATCCATACAGCAGCGCAAACACCGTCTCAAACACAATCATCTGCCCGGATAACGTCAAAGGCAGCTTCCGGCTAGCCGCATTCCACAGGCTGTTGCCAAGCACCGAAGCCCCCAACGCCACCCCAGCATTGATCAACCAGAACAGCATCCAGGCCGACGCAGGCTGAGCAGAAGCCGTGGCCATCCCCGGCATCAGGAACGCCGGCACTGCCAGCACCAACGACAGCGCCCCCGTTGCAATGCCCGTCAGCAAGGACCATTCACGACTCGTGAACTGCGGGTGCTTGCGCAAATACCGCGCATTGCACACCGCATACACCGTCCAGCACGCCAACGCCCCGGCCGCCATCAGCAGGCCGATGAGGTATGCGTTGCCGCCGGCATCCGCATGCATGGCCGGCGCATCCAGGTAAATGCACACCACCCCTGCCACCGCCATCAGCAGCGGCAGTGCCAACCGCCGCAACGGCAAGCTACCGTGTTCCGCCGCGCCCGCCAGCGTGACCGTCACCGGCAGCAGCCCGACAATCAACGACACCGGCGCCACGCCCGCACGCTGCACGCCACCCGCCACGCACAGGTAGTACAGCAGGTTGCCCGGCAACGACAGCAACAGCAGCGCCACCCAATCGCGCCGCGTTGTCTTGCGCCAAAGCGTGCGCCACACGGGCAGCGCCAGCGCCAGAGAGAGCACGCCATACAGCACATACCGCGCCGCCGACAGCGCCAGGGGCGAGAACTGCGGCAGCATCTTGGGCGCCACAAAGATGATCCCCCACAGGGCGCCGGCGGCCACGCCGCAACCCAGGCCCATGAGGTGGTCGCGCCGTGCGTCGTGCTGCGCCTGCGTGAGATGTGTTGCGGTGGAGGTGTCGCCAACAGCCATGTGGAGCCTGGTCCGGAAGATCAATCGAACCGGCACTCTGCGCGTGCACGCGTGATCCGTCTTGGTGAAGACGGCCGCGCTTTGGCAAAAACGGAAATGGAAACCAGAGCCGGCGACTCAGCCGCGCCGTACAGCCGCGGGCGTGATGCCGTGCGTGGCCTTGAGGTGACGCGTGAGCGCGCTCTGGTCGTAGTAGCCGGTGCGCGCGGCAATCTCGGCGATGGGCAGCGAGGTGGTTTCGAGCAGCGACAACGCGTGGTGCAGCCGCACCGCAGCCAGGCGCGCGTGCAGCGTGGTGCCATATGTGGCACGGAACAGCGTGGCAAGGCGCCGCGTGCTCAGGCCCACATCGGCGGCGAGTTCGTCGAGGGTCAGCGGATCGGCATAGCGCTGATCGATGGTGCGCCAGGTTTGCTCCGCGCGCGCGTCGGTGCGTGCGCGCAACTGCGTCGATTGGTTGGCCGGATGCGCGGCCAGCGTCGCCAGCGCGAGGGTCGACCACGCATTCGCCAGGGTGGCATCGACTACGGGGCCAGCCGATGGTGCGTAGGGCGCATGCGCGCTCTGCAACCACGCCGTCAGCGCACGCAGCCCGGGGGTGAGCGGAAAGAACACGCGGTCGGCCAGGCCACGCAGGTCAGGCGCCTCAACCGCTTGCGCGGCGATGTCCAGCACGATGAAGGTATTCGTCCCGGCGGCTTCGAAGGCGTGCGTGGCATCGGCCGGGATGAGCGCGGCGTGGTGCACATCGACGCAGCCGTCGCGGCCGTCCACGACCATCTCCAGCACGCCGCGCGCGGGCATCACGACTTGCACAAAGTCATGTGCGTGTGGCGGAGCGGCCAGGCCGTAGGTGCGAAAGTCCAGCATGACTATCTGTTCAATTTGACAATCCGGTAGATACCATCTTCAGGGCATATTTTCCAACGGGTTGTTTTGTGCCGGTAGCGTACTCCTTTATTCGCTTCTCGACCGCTGACCAACTCAGGGGGGGAGGCCACCTCCGGCGCCAACTGGAGGTATCGGTCAGATATGCCGCCGACCACGGACTGGCGTTGCGCGACACGCTGAACATGCGAGACCAGGACGTACACGCGTCTTCGTCATAACCTTTGAGGAAAAGGTTCGTTCGTTGCGCCAATCGCGATGGCTACTCTGTGTCCTCATTACCTATATCAATCGGTCTTCGGGGGAGCATATGAGTTTGCGGAGGATCGCTCGCGCGTTGCTGGCTGTCACACTGACAACGCCAGCCGTTGCGTGGGCCACGAACGGCTATTTTTCCAACGGCTATGGGATTCCTTCCCAAGGCATGGCGGGCGTGGGCATCGGCTTGCCACAAGATTCGCTGGCTGCAGCGGCCAACCCTGCCGGCATCGCTTTTGTGGGCAACCGCGTCGATGGCGACATCAGCCTCTTCTTCCCCAAGCGGGGGACAGACGTCACGGGTAACGGCTTTGGTGTCAATGGTCACTACGATGGCAACAACCGCTCGGTCTTTGCGATTCCGGAGTTCGGCGTCACTTACCGGGTTCTTCCGGATATTTATGCAGGCTTGGCGCTTTATGCAAACGGCGGGCTCGATACCGGCTACGCGAACAACCCGTATAGAGCGTTCGGTGCCACGGGATCGGCTGGGGTTGACCTGGCACAGGTGTTTCTCTCGCCGACGATTGCCTACAAGCTGTTCGATCGGCACGCATTTGGCTTGGGTCTGAACTTCGCGTATCAGCGCTTCACAGCGAGCGGTCTCCAGCCGTTTGCCCGCATGTCGGTTGCACCAGACAACGTCACTGACAAGGGGGCCGACTCGACGGTAGGGGTCGGCGTGCACCTCGGTTACACCGGCCAGATCACACCTGCGCTCACCATTGGCGTGACGTGGGCGTCGAAGATTCACGGCCGCTTTGACAAATACCGAGGTCTTTTTGCGGATGGTGGATCGTTCGATATTCCCGAGAACTTTGGTGTCGGCATTTCGTACAAGGTGACGCCCGCCTGGACCGTGGCTGCTGACTTCCAGAGGATCTTGTACGGCGGTGTGAATTCAATCGCCAATCCTCTTGCCAATCTGTTCGCGGGAAATCCGCTCGGTTCTGCAAACGGCCCGGGTTTCGGTTGGCGCAATACGAACGTGATCAAGGTCGGCACCAGCTACGAATTCAACAGCCATCTGACGCTGCGCGCCGGCTACAGTCATTCGACCCAGCCTGTGGCATCCACCGAGACGTTTCTGAATATCCTGGCACCGGGTGTTGTGCAAGATCAGGCAACGATCGGTGCCACCTGGACGACCGACAGCAAGACTTCAATCAGCGTGTTCTACGGGCATGCGTTCAGAAAGACGGTCAACGGCGCGAACTCCATTCCGGCCGCATTCGGGGGCGGCAACGCCAATGTCCGCCTGGCCGAGGATACTGCCGGCGTGTCCATTGGCAAGCAGTTCTAAAGCGCTTCGGTCAATGGGCACATCTGTAGTCAGTACTCGCCCGGAAACAGCAACGTGGTGATGCTGCAGTCGGCTTTCTTGCGACTTGCACTCGCGTTCTTGCGCATGGTCTAGGCGGGTTTGCAATGTCGGCGTACTGGGCTTTCGAACCGACGGCGGGGAGTCTGTACTGGTGTCAAATTCACCAAACGACCGCGATCGGGCGAGGGCCGTACCGGCGCCTGCCCAAAAAAATACCCGGCCACAGGTGACTCCCGCGCCGGGCTCAGAACTTTCACGGATGAGGATCCGTGAGAAGAGGAACGCGCATATCGTGCGCTGCGCGCGTGACACCGGCGTGTCAACGTCCAACGCGCAATGCTCACACCTCGGTAATGGTCACGATGTTCGGATAGAACGCGAGCATGCCGGCCACGGCTTCAGCTGCCGGAATGGGGTGCTCGTACGTCCAGACCGCATTGGTGGCACGTTCGTCGCCGGCCACGATGGTGTAGTAAGACGCCTGCCCTTTGTACGGGCATTGGGTGTGATGCTGGGTCCGCTCCAGCAGGTTCATCCGCACGTCGTCGCGCGGGATGTACAGCACGGGCGGGAGCGAGCGCTCACGCAGCGTGCGCGCGGCGCGTGTGTCGGCGATGGTGTGGCCGTTGAACGTGACCGTAACGCGACGCGGATTGGCTTCAACAACGATGGGGGATGCGAGTGCGGTATCGGGCATGCGGTGCTCCTGCGTCGAAGGATGCAGCCTCGCTGGTGCGGGGCGCTCTCTCACTCTAGTGGAAGACCGCCTTCCGTGTTGGACCGTGCCGGACGTTGCCGGCACGCCATTCGCCGGTGTTACCAGTGCGTCTCGCTCTCTGGTGTGGACGACACGCGGTGGATGGCCAGGTCGGCCCCCATGAACTCGGCCTCGCGGTCCAGCCGCAGGCCCACGAACTTGCGCAGTGCGCCGTACACCACCGTGCCGCCGATCAGCGCGATCACGATGCCGCCCGCCGTGCCCGCCACCTGCGCCCAGAACGATACGCTGCCCAGTCCGCCCAGCGCCTTCAGGCCGAAGATGCCCGCCGCGATGCCGCCCCATGCGCCGCACAGCCCGTGCAGCGGCCACACGCCCAGCACGTCGTCAATGCGCCAGACGTTCTGCACGCGCGTGAACATCCACACGAACAGCACACCGGCAATGCCGCCGGTGGCAAGCGCCCCCAGTGGGTGCATCACGTCGGAGCCCGCGCACACGGCCACCAGGCCGGCGAGCGGCCCGTTGTACGAGAAGCCCGGGTCGTTCTTGCCCATCCACCAGGCGGTGAGCGTGCCGCCCACCATGGCCATCAGCGAGTTGATGGCGACCAGGCCACTCATCTTGTCCAGCGTCTGCGCGCTCATCACGTTGAAGCCGAACCAGCCTACCGCCAGCACCCACGCGCCCGCCGCCAGGAAGGGGATATTCGATGGCGGATGCGCGGCGATGCGGCCGTCGTCTTTGTAGCGGCCGTGGCGTGCGCCCAGCAGCAGCACCGCCGGCAGCGCAATCCAGCCGCCCACCGCGTGCACCACCACCGAGCCGGCAAAGTCGTGGAACTCCGCGCCCGTCACGGCCTGCAGCCAGTGCTGGATGCCGAAGCGCTGGTTCCAGGCAATGCCCTCGAAGAACGGGTAGACAAAGCCCACCAGCACGAAGGTCGCCGCCAGTTGCGGCTCGAAGCGCGAGCGCTCGGCAATGCCGCCCGAGATGATGGCCGGAATGGCCGCCGCAAACGTCAGCAGGAAGAAGAACTTCACCAGCTCGTAGCCGTTCTGCTGCGCAAGCACGTCGGCGCCGGTGAAGAAGTTGACGCCGTACGCTACGGAATAGCCGATGAAGAAGTACGCGATGGTCGACACGGCAAAGTCGACCAGGATCTTGACCAGCGCATTGACCTGGTTCTTCTTGCGTACCGTACCCAGCTCAAGGAATGCGAAGCCGGCATGCATGGCAAGCACCATGATCGCGCCCAGCAGGATGAAGAGCGCGTCGCCCCCGGTTTTGATGGTGTTCATTGTGGTTGTCGTACGGGTTGGGACTAGCGCCGTTCAAGTGCAGGATGCCCTCAAATGGCGCAAAAGCCGCCGACAGACGCAAAAGTTGTTCCAACTCTGTGCAAAAGCGTGATTTGGCGCACCGCAGCCGTGCGTTCGTCCAGCGAGCCCGAACGCGGTCCAAGCTGAGCCCGATTTCGGTGCGTTTTTGCCTTGATTTGGTGCGGATGGTGCGCGGTATGCGCGCAGATGGTGCGCGTGCCGTCAGGGTTTGGGCGCGGACACGGCAAAGGAGGTGGCCACAGCCGTCCAGAGCGGCTCGTAGCGCTGCCGCAGCACGCCGGCCTGTTCAGGCGAAGCGGCGGGGGATTGCATGTGCAGCATCACCAGTGCGCCATCGGTCGGGACGATATAGACGCGACCGATGAACGTGTTGCTCGTGGCGCGCGGTGCGTGCGGGCCGGGGGCATCGCCGATGTAGCTGGCCCAGATGCCGGGGCGCCCGCCGAATGACTGTGTGCCCCAGCCTGTCATCCGGCAGGGCAGTGCCACGGCCTGCCGGATGGCATCGCGCATCCACCGGGGCTCGCGGCTGTCAGGCACCGCTTCGGGCTCGCCTTCGGTGGGGCGCACGATCAGTTCGATGCGCGACAGCCCAGCGCCGCCCTGGTTGGCCCAGGCGCCAATCGCTACGCGCGCCGGATCGGGTTTGCGCGGCGGGGTGGGTGGCACGCGCTCCCAGGAAAACGGCAGGCGCAGCGCCAGGTTCGCGCCATTGGCGTTCGGCCAGTCAGAGAGCGTGATGCTTTGCGCGAAGCGGCTCGACAGCTCTTCGGCGGGCCGGTCGTCGTAGACCACCGCCAGCAACGTCTGCAGCGTCGGGCGGTCCTGGCTGCCCTGGGCGCGCTCCGTTACGCGCTGGGCCAGGGCGTGGGCGGTCTCCGGGGTCTGCGTGGAGATCGCCACGCTGGGTTGGTGCAGATCGAGCGCCCGCTCGATCAACAGTTGGCGCTCATCATCCGTCAGCGGAATCCCGGCGATCAGGCGGCGCGTGCGCGCCAGCGCTTGCGGGAAGGTGTTGTCGAACTGGTTGCGCGCGCGGATCAGCTCTTCGCGCTGGCTGGGGAACCGCTGGATGGCGCGGTCCAGCGCCTGCGTTTGCACGGTCAGGAAGCCAAGCACGCTGATCAGCCCGGGGATGGCGCCAGGCGTGTAGTCCCACGCCAGCGCATGGCCGGAGCACGCCAGCATGGCGGTCAGACACCAGCGCATCGTTGCGCGGCTTGGCATTGGAATATCCCCCTGTGGCCGGACCCGTTTCCGGCCAAAGCCCGACTCTAGCGATATGTATGGATTGTGCGCAAGACGGGGCTTGCCCCAAGGAAGGAGGGGGTGTCGCCGCTTTTTTCGTGCGTCTACTGAACACATCCATGCCGCTGCGGATTTGCGCAAACAGGCAGGGTGCGGCACCTTACTTGAACGAGTAGCCCACCGTCACCATGAAGCCGCTGGTCCAGAAGAACTGCACTTCCGTGCGGATCTGGCCGTATTTGTAGCCCAGCGTCGGCAGGATGCCCGGCGAGAAGCCCTTGTAGTTGAGGGGCACCTTGTTCTGGTACTCGCCCTTGTAGCCGTGCAGGATGCCGCCGGTCAGCTTGCCGTAGAAGTTGGTATTGCCCAGGTTCCACAGGTAGCCGCCATACACCAGTTGCGAAGGTTGGCCGAACGAGTTCTGGAACGCCGCCGCGCCCACCAGCCAGCCGTTGTCACGGCGCCATTCAACACCTAGCAGCGGGGAGTACTTGATGTAGTGGTCGTCCCGGCTGTAGTGCATGTTGTAGATGCTGGCCTGGACGGAGATTTCGTCGCCGGGTTCGAAGATGTTGGCAAAGGCGGGCGATGCGCCGGCCAGGAGCACCACACCGGTGGCAATACCGCGAAGCTTGGTGATCAAAGAAGAAGAGAGTGCCATACGACGTCAACACGTCCGAGCCCAAGGCTCGCCCGGCCCTTGCTTGGGGCCCCAACGTGATTTCCCGTGAAGTTTTGTGTGAGGGGAATGTTGGGCGAAGCGGCCTGAGGTTTCCGTCGGATTGGTCCGAAAGGCGGTTGGGACGACACTAGGATTGGTCCGAAAATAAGAACCGGCTGATCAGGTACCCGTCGCCCCAGGAGGGTTGACGTCTACCCCACGTCGATGAACAACAAGGCGCGCTTCGTGATGGCGGCCTCGCTGTTCGACGGGCATGACGTGGGTGTGGGTCGGCCTCAGTTTGGTTGGCTACCCTCGGGCCGGCGCGGACAATTCTGCCCAGCGCTGCAAAAAATTTCCGCTAGCTCATTGGGGTATCGGGCTTGATAAGCACGGTAGTAGGAGACGCTGCCGCCGAATCCGAGGTGTCCAGTGTCGTTGTGCTTATACAGATCGACGCCATCAAGTACGGTTGTGCACCGCTCGCCATTGCAGGGTACGTAGTACGTGTGAATGACTTTGACGTCAGGGAAGGCCTTCGTGATTCTTGCGAACAATGCCTCGGTCGGTTGATGCATCTCTTTCGCATACGTTGCGGGATAGGTGCAGTCACCGCTCGGCAAGCTGATCCCGTATAGGCGATTCGCCCCACAGTTTTCGAGTTCGGGCGGGGCCCCTGGAATGTCATCAACAAGAACGACGCGCTTCCCAGCGGCATGCAGCTTGGCGACAGTATCTTCAAGATAGTGGTCGCCTGGCATGAAACCATGGAGCGTCGGTTGAACGTGATCTCCCGTGGCTTGGTTGATGTAGTTTGGCCACACAGCCGACATGATGACCACCGTGATGTCGGGGTGCGATAGCACGTGGTCCATGACCAAGCGGTTGTGCTTGAGACAGTTCTCGCGCTGTGTTTGATGAAAGGGATTGCCCGCGCGAGCGGGGCCATCGCTCATGGGAGGGCACATCGTGTGGGTGACATCATGAATGGAGAGCCCATAGTCCTTCCCCATGCTGTCCATGAAACTGATCAGGTGATACGCGTGGGAGTCACCCCAGAAAATTGCATGCGTAGCCACTTGCGGATCTCCCACGGTGCAGTCTTCCGGTGAAGTGATCTCGACCTTGTTCCAGCATTTCTGGGATCGCTCGCCATCAAAAATGGACCGGCCCGTCAGCTCGAAGTTTTGACGCAGGGGCGCCGGGTACAGCGCCTCGAAGTTGTTCGTCCATTTAGAGGCGAGGGTCAGCGACCCAAGCAAGGCAGCAGGTGCAAGGAGCAGGAGCAACAAGCTCTTCAGGTTGGACCATCGGGCATGCCTAACGCGTTGCTCCACCAAATGGTGCGTCGGCACAGCAATGGTGAAACACAGCACAATTCCGCCAACAACCCATGCGTTAGACGTCAGATGGAATTTTCGGAGAGCGAAGAATACTGGCCAGTGCCACAGGTAGAGGGTGTATGACAGCTTTCCCCAATAGACCATCACCGGATTTGTAAGGACCGGACCCAGGATGGCCGCCCGAGAACCGAACGCAATGACCAGCATCGCCCCCAGGCACGGCAGCAATGCATACATGCCGGGCATGGGGGTGTTTGATGTGAACTCAACTGTGCATGCAACGACAGTCGCGAGGCCCAGGAACAACAAGCCGTCGTGATAAAGCCGTGACTTCACCTCCTGTCTGCGTGTTGGCAGGCAGGCCAGCAGGACGCCGGCCAAGAACTCGAATGCCCGGGTTTGAATCTGGAAATAGGATCTTGGCAAGAAATGCGAGACGGCATACTGCGAGTACACAAGGGACAGTATGAAGAGGGCGCACATCACGCCAAACAGGGCTGCCGGCTTGAGCCTCCTGAGTCCAATCAGCAGTAGCGGGAACATCAGGTAGAACTGCTCCTCCACTGACAGGGACCACGTGTGCAGGAAAGGTAGTTGATCGGCCGTCGGATCGAAGTATCCAGTCTTGCGAGCCAAAAAGATGTTCGAAGACAGAATGGCAATGAACAGCCCGTTTTTCAGGGTATCGAAGCTCTCTGCGGGGAACTGGTAGAGCAGACAGAACGCAAGCGTTACCCCGACCATGCAATACAGCGCTGGCGCGAGCCGACGTACCCGCCTTGCGTAGAAGTCACCAAGGGAGAAGGTTCCCGCCACTTGGTCGCGCCGGATCGAGTTTGTGACCACGAAACCTGAGATCACAAAGAAGACATCGACTCCGACATAGCCACCAGCGAAGCCTGCAATCTGTGCATGGCACAGAATCACAGCGAGTACGGCGATTGCTCGCAGACCGTCAATATCTGGGCGGTAGTAGCTGGACTTCTTTGGCGAGACGGCTTGTTGTGGAGAGGCTAAGGACTCGGATTCTGGCGCACCCGAGCCAAGCCTGGGCATTGTTCTTTCTGCGGGGCTGCCAGCTACCATGATCTTCGTACTTGCAGTGCGCATGCATGCCGATAGCGGCGGTGGAGTGACTGACGCGAACCTCAGCCTCCGGCAGTCTATGCCACTGGTTTATTTTGATGAAAAGTGGACGGTATATAGAAAAGGCAGGTTGTTTGCAAGCTGCCTTCGCAGGGGAGTTGATGTTTACGTCCACCCCGAAAATACTGTCTATTCGATCCTCCGACCGGCATGCCGCGCTCTGTGCGGCACACAACACATCCAACGCCGGCGCCCACTTCAACGAAGGTGGAGACATGACTGATCTTTCCGCCGCCCGCGCGGCTGATCCCACGCCTGCGAGCGAGCCTGCACCGGTGCGCAACAAGGTGCGCTTCGTGACGGCGGCCTCGCTATTCGATGGGCACGATGCGTCGATCAACATCATGCGGCGCATCCTGCAATCCATGGGCTGCGAGGTGATCCACCTGGGGCATAACCGATCCGTCGACGAGGTGGTCAATGCCGCGCTGCAGGAAGACGTGCAGGGCATTGCCGTGTCGAGCTACCAGGGCGGCCACGTCGAATACTTCAAGTACATGATCGACGCGCTGCGCGCCCGCGGCGGCGAGCACATCCAGGTGTTCGGCGGCGGCGGCGGGGTGATCGTGCCGATGGAGATCCGCGAGCTGCAGGACTACGGTGTGGCGCGCATCTACAGCCCCGAAGACGGCCAGCGCATGGGCCTGGCCGGCATGATTGCCGACATGGTGCGGCGTTGCGATATCGATCTCTCCACCTTTGCGCCGACCACGCTGGAGCCCATCGCCAATGGCGATCGTCGGGCGCTTGCGCAGCTGATTACGGCGTTGGAAGCGCACCGCATTGATCCGGTATTGCGTCAGGCTGTGCACGAGCGCGCCGCTGTGATGCACACGCCGGTGCTCGGCATCACGGGCACGGGCGGTGCGGGCAAGTCGTCGCTGACTGATGAACTGATCCGCCGCTTCCGGCTCGACCAGCAGGACCGGCTGCGCATCGCCGTCATCTCGATTGACCCATCGCGGCGCAAGTCGGGTGGCGCGTTGCTGGGCGATCGCATCCGCATGAACGCGATCAACCATCCGCACATCTTTGTGCGCTCGTTGGCCACGCGCGAGGCGAGCAGCGAGATTTCCGACGCATTGCCCGACGCAATTGCCGCCTGCCGTGCAGCGGGCTTCGACCTGATCATCGTCGAGACCTCCGGCATTGGGCAGGGCGATGCGGCCATCGTGCCGCATGTCGATCTGTCGCTGTACGTGATGACACCCGAGTTTGGCGCCGCCAGCCAGTTGGAGAAGATCGACATGCTCGACTTTGCTGACCTGGTGGCGATCAACAAGTTCGACCGCAAGGGCGCGCAGGACGCGTGGCGCGACGTGGCCAAGCAGGTGCAGCGCAATCGCGAGCAATGGCACGCCCGGCCCGAAGACATGCCGGTGTTCGGCACGCAGGCCTCGCACTTCAACGACGACGGCGTGACGGCGCTGTATCACGCGCTCGCAGATCGGCTGGCTGAGCGCGGCATGGCGCTGAGTGATCGCACGCTGCCGCGCCCCGCGGGCAAATGCTCGACCAGTCACGACGCCATCGTGCCGCCCGCGCGCGTGCGCTATCTGGCCGAACTGGCCGACACGGTGCGCGGCTATCACCGCCGCGTGCAGATGCAAAGCTGCCTCGCGCGCGAGCGTCAGCAGTTGCAGGCCAGCCGCCTCATGCTGGAGCGCGCGGGTGCGAGTGTGCAGACGCTCTCCGCGCTCGACAAGCAAGCCGCTGAACGCGACGCGCAACTCGGCGCTACCGAACGCAAGCTACTCAGCATGTGGCCCGACCTGCGCCGCGCGTATTCCGGCGAAGAGTACGTCGTCAAAATCCGCGACAAGGAAATCCGCACCGCGCTCACGCACACCACGCTCTCGGGCACCGTCATCCGCAAGGTGGTGTTGCCGCCGTACGAAGACGACGGCGAAGTGCTGCGCTGGCTGATGCGCGAGAACGTGCCCGGCAGCTTTCCGTACACCGCCGGTGTGTTCGCGTTCAAACGCGAGAACGAAGACCCGACGCGCATGTTCGCGGGCGAAGGCGATGCGTTCCGCACCAACCGTCGCTTCAAGCTCGTCAGTGAGGGCATGGACGCCAAGCGGCTGTCCACCGCATTCGACTCCGTCACGCTCTATGGCGAAGACCCGGCGGTGCGCCCCGACATTTACGGCAAGGTCGGCAACTCGGGCGTGTCGATCGCCACGTTGGACGACATGAAGGTGCTGTACGACGGCTTTGATCTGACGAGCCCGAACACCTCGGTCTCCATGACGATCAACGGCCCCGCGCCGACGATTCTGGCGATGTTCATGAACACCGCCATCGACCAGAACCTCGAAAAATTCCGCGCCGACAACCAGCGCGAGCCGACTGCCGATGAGGAAGCGAAGATCCGCGCGTGGGTGCTACAGAACGTGCGCGGCACGGTGCAGGCCGACATCCTCAAGGAAGACCAGGGGCAGAACACCTGCATCTTCTCGACCGAGTTTTCGCTCAAGGTGATGGGCGATATCCAGGAATATTTTGTGCACCAGCAGGTGCGCAATTTCTACTCGGTGTCGATCTCGGGGTATCACATTGCCGAGGCCGGGGCGAACCCGATTTCACAACTGGCTTTCACGCTCGCCAATGGCTTTACGTATGTGGAGGCGTACCTCGCGCGCGGCATGCACATCGATGACTTTGCGCCGAACCTGTCGTTCTTCTTCTCCAACGGCATGGACCCGGAATACAACGTGCTCGGCCGCGTCGCCCGCCGTATCTGGGCGGTGACGATGCGCGACAAGTACGGCGCGAACGAGCGCAGCCAAAAGCTGAAGTACCACGTGCAGACGTCGGGTCGGTCCCTGCACGCGCAGGAGATTGCCTTCAACGACATCCGCACGACGCTGCAGGCGCTGATCGCCATCTACGACAACTGCAACAGCCTGCACACGAATGCGTACGACGAGGCCATCACCACGCCTACGGCCGAGTCGGTGCGGCGTGCGCTGGCCATCCAGCTCATCATCAACCGCGAGTGGGGGCTGGCCAAGTGCGAGAACCCGAACCAAGGCAGCTTCATCATCGATGATTTGACCGACTTGGTCGAAGAAGCCGTGCTGCAGGAGTTCGAGCGCATTGCCGAGCGCGGTGGCGTGCTGGGTGCAATGGAGACCGGCTACCAGCGCGGCAAGATTCAGGAAGAGTCGATGCTGTATGAGCAGCGCAAGCACGATGGCTCGCTGCCGATCATTGGGGTGAACACGTTCCGCAACCCCGAAGAGGAGAACGTGGTGCCGCCACACATCGAGCTGGCGCGGTCAAGCGAGGAGGAGAAGCAGAGCCAGCTCAAGCGTCTGGACGATTTTCATGCACGGCATGCTGCGGAAGCACCCGCCATGCTGCAACGGTTACAGCGCGCGGTGATTGAGGATCAGAACGTGTTTGCGGTGCTCATGGACGCGGTGCGCGTCTGCTCGCTCGGGCAGATCACGCATGCGCTGTTTGAGGTGGGCGGCCAGTACCGTCGCAACATGTAGCGGCGTTGTGTGAGCTCACGCGTGCATGGCGTGCGCGACCCACGCCGGTAGCGCACCATGCCCCCCGCGCGGCGCATCCCACACCTGGCGCGCCGCCGCTGTCACGCTGTCAATGAGCGGTACGGGCACGTGAGGCTGCAGACGCTGCGCCACGCCAGCGAGCCCGGCACCACCCAGCACGATCGCATCCACCGGCTGGCGGCGCAGCACCGTTGTGCACGCACCCAGCAGAATCTGCTCCGCCGCATCTGGTGCCGCATACAGCGCGGCGCCGTCGAGTTCCACGGTATGGATGTCGCGCACGGTGTGGCCGTGTTCCAGCGTGGGCAGCAAGCGCTCCAGAATCGGCCCCCATGCATGTCCACCCGTCACGACCGCGCAAGTGCCGTGCGTTGCTGCTTCCATCAATGCAGCTTCCGCGAGGCCGGTGACGGGGCAGGGTGCCACCTCGCGCAGCGCGAAGAGCCCCGGGTCGCCAAAACAGCCGATGATGGCGGCATCAGGTGGACGCTGCAGCGCTGTCGTCCACGCGTCGAGCGCCGCATGGGTGGCCACGGCATAGCCAACTTCGGTGGCGATATACGGCGCGCCAAAACGGGCGGTGACGGATTCCACCACCACATCGCCCGGCAACGCGGCTTGCACGAAGCGGGCGAGCGTCTGCGTGAGTGCGGCCGTGGTGTTCGGGTTGATCAGCAACAGCCGGCGCGAGCCAGCCGATTCAGGAGCCATGGTCATTCGCGTGTGTTCAGTCAACGCGCCCTGCGCTCTGGCGGCGGCGCAACCGCACGATGGCCAGCATCGTCAGCCCCATCACCACGAACGACACCACGGTGGTGAGCGTGCCCAGCGCGTAGATGGCCGGCGTGGTGACGGTGGTGGTCAGCCCCTGCAGTTCGAGCGGCAGCGTGTTGACATCGCCGATGGCCTGCGAGGTGCGCGCGATTTCATCCCAACTGAGCGTGAAGCCGAACATGCCCACGCCGATGAGCGATGGCGCGATCAACGGCAATACGACATGGCGGAAGGTCTGCCACGGCGTGGCACCCAGGTCGCGCGCGGCTTCCTCGTAGGCGGGGTTGAAGCGGTTGAAGACGGCAAACATGATGAGCAGGCCGAACGGCAGCGTCCACGTCAGGTGCGCGCCGAGCGCGGAGGTCCACAGACCCAGCGACGATCCAAAGCTGTCGGCCTGATCGCCCATGCCCCATGCGGTGAGCAGGGCTTTGATGCCCGTGTCGACCAACCGGAACTGCAGCCCGATGCCGAGCGACACCACGATCGACGGCATGATCAGGCTGGCGACCGTCACGTAGAACAGCGCGCCACCGCCACGCAGCCGCTTGCGAAACGCCAATGCCGCCAGCAGCGAGAGCCCCATGGTCAGCGCCATCACCACCGCACCGAGCGCCAGCGAGCGCCGGAACGCGGCACCGATGTCGACCACGCCCAGGCCCTCAGCAAGCTGCCGATACCAATGCAGCGACAGCCCGTTCATCGGAAACGTCAGCCCGCCGTCTGGCCCCTGAAAGCTGAGCGCAAAGATCGTCAGCATGGGGCCGTAGAGAAACAGCACGAACAGCGCGAAGAGGCACGCCAGCGGCCAGAAGCCGGGGGCGCGTGGTTCACGAAAACGTGGGCGCATGTCAGAGCTCCTTGCGGATGTCGACCACACGGGGCAGGCCCCAGATGATCATCAGCACCGTCAGCAGCAGCACCACGGCGTTGGCGGCCGCCAGCGGAAACTGCAGGTACGACGTCTGCACCTGGATCATCTTGCCGACCGAGGCAATCTGCTGGCCGCCCATCACGCCCACGGTCACGAAGTCGCCCATCACGATGGTCAGGATGAAGATCGAGCCGATCAGGATGCCGCTGCGCGAGAGCGGCACGATCACATGCCACAGCGTTTGCCATGCACTTGCGCCCGCGTCGCGCGCGGCTTCGAGCAATGCGCGATCAATGCGCATCATCGAATTGAAGATCGGCACGATCATGAACATGGTGTAGAGGTGCACGTAGGCCAGCAGCACCGAGAAGTTGGAGTACAGCAGCCAGTCCTGCGGCTGGTTGATGAGGTGCATCGCCTGCAGCGTCTGGTTGACGAGGCCGTTGCGGCCCAGCAGCGGAATCCACGAGATCATGCGGATCACGTTGGAGGTCCAGAACGGCACCGTGCACACCACGAACAGCAGCGTCTGCACCGCAGCCGATCGCACGTGAAACGCCAGGAAATACGCCAGCGCAAAACCCAGCACTAGCGTGAGTGCCCAGGTGCCGAGCGCAAAGCGCAGCGTCGATAGATACGTCGACGCCGTCACGCACAAATCACCGTATTCATTGAGATGGCCGCAGCCTTCCCACAGCTTGGCGTAGTTGCGCAAGGTGAAGGTCGGCAGCAGCGCGTACTCGTTGAAATCCCAGAAGCTGACCATCGCGACCAGCCCCAGCGGGATGAGAAAGAACACGACGAACACCGCCGCAAACGGCAGCGCCTGCAGGCCCGGACGCAAGGTGCCGGCAGCGGTTGGAGTGGGCGGGGTGGGTGTCATGGCGATGTTGAGTGGCTCAGGCGATCAAGCGGCGACAAACTCGTTCCACTTGCGGACCATGTACTCGTTCTCGTCCATGACCGCGTTCCAGCAGGCGATGCCGCCCATGCGCTGTTCATAGCTGCCGCCGTCGCGCACGCTGCCGGCCTTGGCCAGCACGTCGCCGTGGGGGCTCTTGATGTCTTGTGCTGCGGGCTTGCCTTCCATCCAGTACGCCCACTCGTACGGTTCCATCTTCGCCTTGGCCGTCTCCAGCACGGCGCTGTAGTAGCCCTGGCGGTTCAGGTACGCGCCGGCCCAGCCGTCGAGGAACCAGTTGATGAATTCGTACGCCGCATCGAGCTTCTTGCCCGATACCGTCTTCGGAATGCCAAAGCCCGCTGCCCACGCGCGATAGCCTTCCTTGAGCGGCTGGAACGTGCAGTCGATGCCCTTGCTGCGCACGGCCGTCACCGCCGGGCTCCACATCGACTGGATCACCACCTCGCCCGAGGCCATCAGGTTCACGCTCTCGTTGAAGTCCTTCCACAGTGCGCGGAACTGGCCGGCCTTCTTTGCCTCGATCAGCGTCTTGATGGTCAGGTCGATCTCGGCGCGGGTCATGTTGCCCTTGTCGGCGTACTTGTGGATGCCCTTGGCCTCCACTACCATCGCCGCGTCCATGATGCCGATCGACGGGATGTTCAGGATCGACGCGCGGCCCTTGAACTCCGGGTTCAGCAGTTCGGCCCACGAGCTGATCGGGCGCTTGATGAGGTCGGGGCGGATGCCCAGCGTGTCGGCGTTGTACACGGTCGGGATCAGCGTCATGAACTGCGTGGGTGACGTTGCAAACGTGGTTGCATTCGCGCCCGGCAGGTACATGACCTTCTTGGGTGCGGTGCCCTGGTCGCCCACCTTCTTGCCGGCCACTTCGCCCTTGGTGAAGAGCGACGTGATCTTGTCGGCATTCTTGATGCGGCGCGCGTCGATGCCCAGCAGGTTGCCGGTCGGCACGATCTTCTTGAGCGAGAAGTACTCCGTGTCGATCAGGTCGAAGCTGCTCGGTGCGGTCACGGCGCGCTTGGTGATCTCATCGGTCGTTACTGCCACGTATTGCACGCGGATGCCGGTGTCGGCCTCGAATTTTTCTGCGATCAGCTTGTCTTGGTTGACCGCCGTACCCAGGTAGCGCAAGGTCAGTTTCTCTTGCGCGAGGACGACTGGCGCCACGCCGGTGGCCAGAATGGCGGCCATGCCCTTGAGTGCGGTGCGGCGGCCGGCTTTGAAGTCGATGGAATCGTCAGACATGAAGCAACCCCTGATAGGAAGGTGAAGGCAGCGCCTGAAGCCGTCAGGCTGCGGATTGGAATTCGGATGTCAGGCGGAGGTAGCGGGCAAGCGGTGCGCTTGCGCGGCATCCCACGAGGCCCAGATGGGTTGATGCAGCGCCAGGTGCGGGATGGCGCTGTCGGTTTCGGGCAGGCTCACGGTCAGCCGTTGCGAGGGCAAGGGTGAGGACATGAACGTGACGCCCTCCACCCCCACCAGCACGTGCGTGCCCTGGTATTCGATGTCGCAGATGCGGCCCCGCACGCGCGGGCGATCTCCGGCGGTGGCCTCATCGGCATGCAGTGCCATGCGGTCGATGCGCACGGCCACTGGTCCATCCGCGTCTTCCAGCAGGTTGTGCCCGCCGATGAAGGTGGCCACAAATGCGCTGGCCGGCTGGTTGTAGACCTCGCGCGGGCTGCCGGCCTGTTCGATGCGGCCGTGGTTCATCACCACCATCTGGTCGGCCAGCGCCATCGCTTCTTCCTGCGAGTGCGTGACGTGCACGAAGGTCAGCCCCAATTCCTGCTGCCAGCGCCGCAGTTCGGCGCGCATCTGTGTGCGCAGGAACGGGTCGAGCGCGGAGAGCGGCTCGTCGAGCAGCAGCACGCGCGGCTCCATGATCAGTGCGCGCGCCAGTGCCACGCGTTGCTGCTGGCCGCCCGACAACTCGCCTGGCCGACGTTGCGCCAGGTGGCCCATCGCCACGCGCTCCAGCAGGGCCTGCGCGCGTCTGCGCCGTTCACTCGCGCTGATGCCGCGCATCTTCAAGCTGAAGGCCACGTTGTCGAGCGCGCTCAGGTGCGGAAACAGCGCATAGCTCTGAAACATCATGGCCGTGCCGCGGGCGGCCGCCGGCAGGTTGGTGATGTTGCGGTGGCCCAGCAGGATGTCGCCGTCACTTACGTGCTCGTGGCCGGCAATCATGCGCAGCGTGGACGACTTGCCGCAGCCCGATGGCCCAAGCAAGCAGCAGTAGCTGCCGGCCGGCACGCGCAGGTTGATGGCGTCGACGGCCACAGCGTCATGTGCGTAACGCTTGGTCAGCGCAACGAGTTCGAGGGAGTCTGTGGGGGCGGTGGGTGCGCGGGTCATGTCGGGGTGGTGCAATAGGTGTGCCTGTCTACGCTCGGCAATTTCACTGTGCGCGTGTGGGCCATGCGTCGTTCTGGTGCGTGTGGCCACATCTGCGGGCAGTCGCGCCACATGCCGGGGCAAGCGGCGCGACTGGCTCCGCGTGGGTCAGAAGATGTGGCGCACGCCCAGCGACACCGACGTCTGGCTCGTCCCCGCCACACCGCCGCCGATGGCGCCCGACGTGGTGTTGACCAGCGCTTCCGTCGCGCTTGACGAGTTCTTCAGATACGCCACGTTGGCCACCAGCGTCGTGCGCTTCGACAGGCTGTACAGCCCCAGCAGCCGGTAGACCATCGCGCTGTTCGACAGCGTCGTGTTACGGCGGTACAGCACGTCGGCCGAGCCGGTAAAGGCCGTGGTGAAGGCGTAATCGACGCCGCCTTCCACGGCGTAGGCCTTGCGTGCCGACATGCTCGGGATCGACTGGAACGCCCCCGTGCCGCCCACATCGGCCCGGGCTGCGCCGAGGCGCAGCTTGGTCGCGCCAAACGTGTAGCTGCCGCCCACGGTGAAGAGCTTGTAGAGCGAGCCCGTGCCGCTGCCATCGCGCTCCTGGTCGTAGCTGGCCGCCAGGTACACCGGGCCGCCGCTATAGCGTGCCGCCAGGTTGAACAGCGAGCCCTGCGAGAGCGAACCGGCGGTTTCGCCAAAGCCGTACATCGCGCCAAACTGCGCGCCGCCCAGGGTGGGCGATACGTACTTCACCGTGTTGTTGTAGAGCTCGCTCACGGCGTCGAACTCGCTGAACTTGAAGATCGAACCCGAGTTGTAGCCGCCCTTGAAGACGCTGCCCACCAGCCAGTCGTCGTTGAAGTTCCACTGCTTGCCGGCGGTGAGCGTGCCGGACGACGAGCTGAGCCCGACATACGAATTGCGCGAGAACAGCGTGCCGTTGGACGACATGCGCCCGTTGCTCGGGTTGAAACCCGCTTGCAGGTTGAACAGCGCACTCACGCCGCCGCCCAGGTCTTCCTTGCCGCTCAGGCCAAAGTTGGACACGCCCAGGATGCTGTCCGACACGCCGGTCAGACTTTGCGAGCCGTTGCCGGCATGGTTGGTCCAGCTCACGCCGGTATCGATCACGCCCGACAGCGTGACGCTGGATTGCGCAGCGGCCACGCCAGACAGCCCGAATGCCAGGGCAGCAGCGCCCAGCTTGATAGTGGTGCTCATAACAGGTGATTCCCCTCAAAGAATTGGCGCGACCGCCTTTGCAAGGTCAGTGGCCGCTCCCGGCATTGCGTTTTATGTTGAGTACAAGCTTCGTTTGGATTGTGCACAATCGCGCTTGTCTACATGCAGTAACCGTGCCAAGCAAAATCGCGGGGTTTCGCTTGCTTCTGGTGCAAGAACGCTAGGGTTTGGGGGCGTTTTCTTGAAGATGCCGCACCAACGTCGGCCAGATTGGCTTCAGGGTTGTGCACAATCCAAGCACGGTTTGCTCGATTAGAATGACGGGATGCCCGAGCCGATGACCTCCCCGACCTCCACCCCCCGGCGCAACAACGCCGAAGTCGACGCCCGCATTTCCGATGCGGTGTACGACGCCATCCTTGAACAGAAGCTGCCCCCGGGCACCCGCTTGGTAGAAGCGCAGTTATGCAAGGCGTTCGGTATCACGCGGGGGACATTGCGCAGGGTGCTGGTCAAGCTGGCACATGAAGGGGTGGTCGAGCTGCAGCCCAACCGCGGCGCGACGATTGCCGTGCACGACGCCACCGAGGCGCGGCAGGTCTTTGGTGCGCGGCTGATTCTCGAAACCGGCTCAGTGCGGGAATTGGCGCAGCACGCCACTGCGGAGCAACTCACCGAGTTGCGTGCACTGGCCGCTGCCGAACATGCCAGCCGCGAATCCGGCAATTGGCGAGACTGGATTCGACTCTCGGGCGATTTCCACATCCAGCTGGCCGAGGCCAACGGCAACCCGATCATCACGTCGATGCTGCGCACGCTGGTGGCGCGCACATCGCTGCTGATTGGTCTTTATGAATCGCCAGCGCGCCCCAGTTGCGGCCATGACGAGCACCTTGCCATTCTGGATGCGGTGGAGCGCCGCGATGGCGAGCGCGCTGCCCGGCTGATGGGCGAGCATCTTGGGGAGTACATCGCCGCGCTGGAGATTGAGCCGCGCCAGGTGGAGGCGATCGATTTCTCCAAGCTGTTCCACCGCGTCAAGGTCTGACCGGTGGGCGGGGGATGGCCTAACGCTGCATGACCGCCAGCGCCAGCAAAATCAACACCGGCGGCACCACACACCAGAACGACAAGAAAGAAAACGCCAGCGCTCCCAACACCGCGCCAATGGCGAACCCGCACAGCGGCGGCACCATCTTCCGCAACCGTGTGCGCGCCGCGCCCTTCTGCGTACTCCCCGGCGACAGGAGCTCCACCACATCAATCACGATCTGCGTGGTGTTGCCCGTCATGATGGTCGTGGGTGCGTGTTCCGACAGCACGATGCGCGCCTTGGCGTTCTGCACGCCCATGGCCGCCACGCCGATCAGCCCGACGACGATCGTGGCCGGTGCGTCGGCCGATTGAATCGGCAGCGCCAGCAAGCCCGCCACCATGAAGGCCAACAGCAGCACGGCCTGCGCAAGTAGCAGCGGTCGCACCGGCGCGATATCGCGCCGCGTGAGCGCGGTCACCGCCAGCTTGGTTGCCGCCACGGCCAGCACGAACGTCGGCAGTGCCAGCAGCTTGGCGAGCACGCCTTGTCCGGTGCCGGCCAATTCCAGCCCGATCATCACGAAGTTGCCCGTGACGTGCGCGGTAAACAGCCCGAACAGCGCAGCGAAGCCCACCACGTCTACATAGCCCGCCACGAATGCCAGCAGGCTGCCCTGCAGGATCAGGAAGTGTGCCGACGGCGGCGCAGCCGTCGGCGTTGCCGCGGTTTCAGAAGGCAAAGCACGAACACCCGAAGGCGCCCCAGAAGCCGCGGAAGTCGGTGGTCGGCACATTGGCCGTGCGCGCTTTCTGGTGCGCGTGGCCGTGCACGGAACACGAACCGACGCACTGATGCACCTGTTGCTGCAGCGGCGCAGCCGGCCGCCAGTGCCCCGGCACGCGCGAGACGGGGGACCACTCCGGCAGCACCGGAATCGGCGGCGGGCCGAACTCGGTGAACTCCGCCGCGCCGTAGACGATGCGCCCACCCACCACCGTCAGCACCGATTCGATGGTCTTGATGTCGGCCTCAGGCACGCTGAAGAAATCCGCCGACAGCGCCGCCAGATCAGCGAGCTGCCCGACTTTGATCTGCCCCTTGTTGCCCTGGTCTGCCGAGAACCACGCGCTGCCGTGCGTGTACAGCTCCAGCGCCACTTCACGCGGCAGCCCTTCCGGATACAGTGCCATGCCGCCGACGGTGCGCCCGCTCGACAACCAATACAGCGATGTCCACGGGTTGTAGCTCGATACACGCGTGGCGTCGGTGCCAGCACCAACGGGCACGCCTTCGGCCAACATGCGCTTGATGGGCGGTGTCTGTTCAGCAGCGGCTGCGCCGTAGCGGTCGACAAAGTATTCGCCCTGGAAGGCCATGCGATCTTGAATCGCGATGCCGCCGCCGAGCGCGCGCACGCGTTCGATGTTGCGCGGCGTGATCGTCTCTGCATGGTCGAAGAACCACGGCAGGCCGTTGAAGGGAATGTCGCGGTTCACGCGCTCGAATACGTCGAGCATGCGCGAGATCGATTCGTCGTACGTGGCGTGCAGGCGGAACGGCCAGCGCTGCGCAACGAGGTGGCGCACCACGGTTTCCAGCTCCTGCTCCATCGTCTCGGGCAGGTCGGGGCGCGGCTGCAGGAAGTCTTCGAAATCTGCCGCAGAGAAGACCAGCATTTCGCCCGCGCCGTTGTGGCGGAAGAAATCATCGCCCTGGCGGTATTGCACGGTGCCGGTCCAGTTCTTGAAGTCGGCCAGTTCCTCTTTCGGCTTCTGCGTGAAGAGGTTGTAGGCGATGCGGATGGTGAGCTGGTTCTGCGCCGACAGCTCGCGGATGACCTCGTAGTCGTCCGGGTAGTTCTGGAAGCCGCCCCCTGCGTCGATGGCGCTGGTCACACCCAGGCGGTTCAGCTCGCGCATGAACTGGCGCGTGGAGTTGACTTGGTACTCGGGCGGCAGCTTCGGCCCCTTAGCCAGCGTGGAGTACAGGATCATCGCGTTGGGCTTGGCGATCAGCATGCCGGTGGGCTCGCCCGATGCATCACGCTGGATCTCGCCGCCGGGCGGGTTCGGCGTGTCCTTGGTGTAGCCGACCTGGCGCAGCGCCGCACGGTTGAGCAGCGCGCGGTCGTACAGGTGCAGCACGAACACCGGCGTGTCGGGCGCGGCCTGGTTCAGCTCTTCCAGCGTGGGCATGCGGCGCTCGACAAACTGGAACTCCGTCCAGCCACCCACCACGCGCACCCATTGCGGCGACGGCGTGCGCGCGGCCTGCTCCTTGAGCATGCGCATCGCGTCGGCCAGAGACGGCACGCCTTCCCAGCGCAGCTCCAGGTTGTAGTTCAAGCCGCCCCGGATCAGGTGCAGGTGCGAATCGTTCAGGCCGGGGATGACGGTGCGCCCGCGCAGGTCGATCACCTGGGTGGTGGCGCCGCGTTGCGCCATCACCGTGGCATCGTCGCCCACGGCAACAAAGCGGCCGTCGCGCACGGCAACGGCGCTGGCGGAGGGGCGTTCGCGGTCGACCGTGTGGATGCGGCCGTTGTGCAGGATGAGGTCGGCAGTCATGGTGTCGATATCAGTACTTGGGAAACAGCGAGAAACGTCCCGGCCCTGCAATCAGGACGGTGGTGAAGATGATCAGCAGCATCCAGCCGAACTGCCCGTCAGCGAGTGACCAGTCGGGATGCACCACCAGCATCGCCACCAGCAGCGTGGCGACGATGGGCAGGCATGCCAGGCGGGTCAGCACGCCCAGCGCAATCAGCAACGGGCATACCGTTTCCGACAGGATCGCCAGCAGCAACGTGGGCGTAGCGCCCATGTGGAACGGGTCTTCAATGCGGGTGAGTTCCTGGCTGTAGTGCAGCACCTTGGGCAGCCCGTGCACGGCAATGAGCAGCGCGCTGCCGGTGACGCGCAGGAACAGCAGGCCGGCATGCAGCGTGGTGTCGGCTGGTACTGCGGCGTTGGTCGAATCGAGCGAAAGGCGTGTCATGGCAATCGCCTCTGTCCAGTTACGTTGGATTGGGCGGCGTGCGATCCGACGCCACCGCCACATCGGCGTCCGGTGCCTTGGACGGCGCGCCCGTGATCTTGGGCACGCACTCGTGGCGGAACCACGCCATGGTGATGGGTTCGCCGGCCAGCAGGCGTTGCGCAGTCGGCACGATCTGTTCGCCGATCAGCATGCCGAGCAGCCCGACCAGCGCAATCGCGGGCGGCGCGGGTGAGCGTACGTGCAGCAACGCATAGATGATGCCGACCAGCATGCCAACGCCAATCGAGATGAGATAGGGCTTCATGAGGCCTCCAGTCGGGCGGTTGTCGGGCGGTTGCCGGGGTCGTCGGGGCCGGTGCACGCGCGCTGCCGCGCACCGGCTCACCCAGTTTAGGACGACAGGAACGCCAGCAGATCCGCGTTGACCTTGTCCGCCTCGGTCACACACATGCCGTGCGAGCCGCCCGGGTAGACCTTCAGCGTGCCGTGCTTCACCAGCTCCACGCCCAGCTTGGCCGAATCGTCGATCGGCACGATCTGGTCATCGTCGCCGTGCAGGAACAATACGGGCACGTCGATCTTCTTCAGGTCTTCGGTGTAGTCGACCTCGGAGAACTCCTTGATGCACAGGTACTGGCCGTGGATGCCGCCGGTCATGCCCTGCGCCCAGAAGGCATCGATGGTGCCTTGCGAGACCTTGGCATCCGGCCGGTTGAAGCCGAAGAACGGCGTGGCGAGATCGCGGTAGAACTGCGAGCGGTTGTCGGCCACCCCTTTGCGGATGCCGTCGAACACGTCCATCGGCAAGCCCTTCGGGTTGGATGCCGTCTTGAGCATGATGGGCGGCACGGCGCCGATCAGCACGGCGCGGGCAACGCGCTGGGTGCCGTGGCGGCCGATGTAGTGCGCGACCTCGCCGCCGCCGGTGGAGTGGCCGACCAGCGTGGCGCCCTGGATGTCGAGCGCGTTGAGCAGGGCCGCCAGATCGTCGGCGTAGGTATCCATGTTGTTGCCTTGCGAAGGCTGGTCGGAGCGGCCGTGGCCGCGCCGGTCATGCGCGATGACGCGAAAGCCCTTCTGCACGAGGAACAGCATCTGCGCGTCCCAGGCGTCGGCGTTGAGCGGCCAGCCATGAGAGAAGACGACCGGTTTGCCGGTGCCCCAATCCTTGTAGAAGATGCGCGTACCGTCTTGAGTCGTGATCGTTTGCATGATGGAAATGGAGGTGTGCGTGATGGCGAATCGGGCGGCGCGTGCAACAGCAGCGTTGCTGCGCAGGCGTCGCCCGGGGGCAGGGATATGGCTTGAGTGGCAGCGCGATCAGCGGGCAGGCACTGCTGCCAGCGCCTCGTGCGGCGTGGCGGTGCGCTGCGGTGCCTTGTGCACCATCGTGTAGGCGTAGTCCACGCCCATGCCGTAGGCGCCGGAGTGTTCCTTCACCAGCTTCATCACGGCGTCATACGTATCGCGGTGCGCCCAGTCACGCTGCCATTCCAGCAGCACTTGTTGCCAAGTCACCGGCACCACGCCGGCCTGCACCATGCGCTGCATGGCGTAGTCGTGTGCCTCTTTGGAGGTGCCGCCCGAGGCGTCGGCCACCATGTAGATCTCGTAGTCGGCATCGTGCATGGCCGACAGCGCGAAGGTGCAGTTG
This sequence comes from Ralstonia sp. AU12-08, assembly GCF_000442475.1. Classification (NCBI taxonomy): domain Bacteria; kingdom Pseudomonadati; phylum Pseudomonadota; class Betaproteobacteria; order Burkholderiales; family Burkholderiaceae; genus Ralstonia; species Ralstonia sp. AU12-08. The sequence continues at coordinate 25,266 of NZ_ASZV01000040.1, forward strand.
CACACCTCCGTCCACAGGCCAGCGACGACCACCTTCTTGCGGTTGTTCTTGGCCAGGGCGTCGCGCACCTTCTGGTCGTCCCAGGAGTTCATCGAGGTGCGTTCGAGCAGTTCCTTGCCCGGGAATACGTCGAGCAACTCAGGGTAGGTGTAGCCGGAGAAGCTCTCCGACTCGACGGTGGTGATGGTGGTGGGGATGTTGAAGATCTTCGCAGCCTTGGCAAGACCGACGGTGTTGTTCTTCAGGGCTTGTCGGTCCATCGACTGCACGCCGAAGGCCATTTGCGGCTGGTGGTCGATGAAGATCAGTTGACAGTTCTGCGGGGTGAGGACTTCCAGCTTGGGGTTCGTCATGGCCGTATCCCTTGGGGGCGTGATGCAAATGAGAGAGTGCCGCCGTGTGGTTGTCGCATGGGTGTCATGCGGGTGCCGTGCGGAACCCACGGCAATCAGCGGCCCATCCATCATAGGAAGTTGCGCCCCGTGCACAACGTCAGAAACGGCGAGTGCAGTTTTTGCGATTGACGAACAATCCGTGCTGCTTTGCGAAATATTGCGCGACTAACCTGCACCCGCGCCGGCCGCTGGAACCGGTTCGCCCGCCGCTAGCGGACCCAGCCGCGCTCAAGCAGGGGCACGTCCCAGGCCAGTTCTCCTGCGTGATGGTTGGCCAGGCAGTCGATCAGCGCAGAGACCTTGACGGCCTGTCGCTGCGTTGCGGGATAGACCGCAGAAAAGTGCAGTGGCGCGAGGTCGTACTCCGCCAGCACCGGCACGAGCCGGCTGGCGATCAGGTCGTCGCTCACCACCAGCGTGGGCAGGCAGGCAATGCCGGCACTGGTGAGCGCGTAGTCGCGCAGCAGATGCACGGAGTTCGAGCGCACCTGCTCGGGCAGGTCGAGTTCGGCGCTCACCTCGCCATTGCGCGAGAACACCCAGCGCTTGCGGGTCGGATAGCCGGAGTACAGCGCGAGTGAATGCTGCAGCAGATCAGCCGGTTGCTGCGGCAGGCCGTATTCCTCAACGTAGGCGGGCGTCGCGCAGAACACGCGCCGCAGCACGAACAGGCGCTTCTCGATCAGTGAATCATTGATGGGCGGGAAGATCTGGAAGGCCACGTCGAAGCCCTCGGCAATCGGGTCGACCACGCTGTCGTCCACCACCACGTCGAGCTGGATGTCGGGGTACTGCGCGCCAAACCTGGCCAGTGGCGCGGCAAAGTGGCTCAGCGCATAGCCGGGCAGCATGCGGATGCGCAGCTTGCCGGCCGGGGTTGCGCGCAGGCCGCGCATCTGGTCAGTCAGGTCCGTCAGCATGCAGACGGCTTCGGCGCAGCGCTTGTAGTAGGTCTCGCCCACTTCCGACAGCCGCACATGCCGCGTGCTGCGGTGGAACAGCGGCGCCTCGATAAAGCGCTCCAGTTGCTGCACGCGGTGCGTGACCACCGAGTTGGTCACGCCCAGCTGGCGTGCGGCTTCGGCAAAGCTGCGCGTTTCGGCCACGCGCACAAAGGCTTCGATACTGAGAAAGCGGTCCATAGGTACGGTCCATGCGCCGCAGGTGAGGGTGGCGCGACGCCAGCCATCATACGGCGATCCTGACGAATGTGACGTTGCCGCCTGCGGGGCTTTTCCGGGGATCGTCTGGTCGTTTATCCTCTGCAATCTGTTTCATTCCCATACCAAACTACCAAGCGAGGAGCAGTTCATGGCAATCCAAACGGTCGGCATCGTCGGTGCCGGAACAATGGGCAACGGCATTGCGCAAGCATGCGCCGTGGTCGGGCTGGATGTGGTGATGGTGGACATCAGCGATGCCGCCGTGCAGAAGGGCATCGCCACCGTGGCGGGCAGCCTGGACCGCCTCATCAAGAAGGAGAAGGCGACCGAAGCCGACAAGGCCGCCGCGCTGGCACGCATCCAGGGCTCGACCAGCTATGACGACCTCAAGCGCGCCGACCTCGTCATCGAAGCCGCCACCGAAAACTTCGACCTCAAGGTCAAGATCCTCAAGCAGCTCGAAGCGGTGGCTGCACCGCACGCCATCGTTGCGTCGAACACGTCGTCGATCTCGATCACCAAGCTGGCCGCCGTGCTGCAAGATGCCAGCCGCTTCATCGGCATGCACTTCTTCAACCCGGTGCCGATGATGGCGCTGGTGGAAGTCATCCGCGGCCTGCAGACGAGTGATGCCACGCACGCCGACGTCGAGGCGCTGGCCAAGCAGCTCGGCAAGACGCCGATCACGGTCAAGAACAGCCCGGGCTTTGTGGTCAACCGCATCCTGTGCCCGATGATCAACGAGGCGTTCTGCGTGCTGGGCGAGGGCCTGGCGAGCCCGGAAGAGATCGACGAAGGCATGAAGCTCGGCTGCAACCACCCGATCGGGCCGCTGGCGCTGGCCGACATGATTGGCCTGGACACCATGCTGGCAGTGATGGAAGTGCTGTACACCGAGTTTGCCGATCCCAAATACCGCCCGGCCATGCTGATGCGCGAGATGGTGGCGGCAGGCTACCTCGGCCGCAAGACGGGTCGTGGTGTGTACGACTACCGCAAGTAAGCGCCTGCCCTCGGAGCCGTCCATGTCGATCTATACGTACCAAGTGCTGTGGGCCGATCTAGACGGCAACCAGCACCTCAAGAACACGCGCTATCTGGACTATGCGGCGCACACGCGCTTTCGGTTTCTGACCGAGCACGGGTTTGGGCCGAAAGCCTTTGCGCAGCACAAGCTCGGGCCGGTGGTGTTTGAAGACCGCGTTGCCTATCGCAAGGAACTGCGGTTGATGGACACCTTTACCGTGAGCGTGGAGACGGCGGGCCGCAACGAGCGCGGCTCGCGGTTCATCATGGTCAACCGCATCCGCGATGAAGCGGGCGAGTTGTGTGCGGAGGTCACCAGCATGTGCGCGTGGTTTGACCTTGCCGAACGCAAGGTCGCCGCGCCACCACCGGCGCTGTTTGCTGTGATGGAAGGCACGCCCCGTACAGACGACTACCGGCTGCTGTAACGGCTGTCCGCCAACTGTCAGGCGAGATTCGCGCAAACTGTCTGCAAGTGTGCATGGAGGCGGTGTGGCGGTGCGTTGATGATGACGCATCGCCACACCGTTTTTTCATTCCCACACACCGGACGCCACCATGTCGCGCTACGCCTTCCGCCTGCTCAACGTCTTTGCTGAATCCACCTTTGGCGGCAACCAGCTCGCCGTCTTCGAAGACGGGCGTGGCCTGGACGACGCCACCATGCAGGCCATCGGACGCCAGTTCAACCTGTCCGAGATCACCTTCATCTTTCCTGATGACACGGATGGCGCCACGGCGCGCTTCCGCATCTTCACGCCCGATTACGAGATGCCGTTTGCCGGTCACCCCTCGCTGGGGACGGCGCAGGTGGTGCGCGAACTGTATGGCCCCGGCAATGAACTGACGCTGCGCTGCAAGTCGGGCATCGTGTCACTCACGGCGCAGGATGAGGGGTGGACGCTGGTGCCGCCGCGCTCGGGCGCGCTGAATACGCGCGAAGCCGATCCGGCCATTGCGAAGATGCTCGGGTTGGACGCGGACGCGCTGGCGGGCCCGCCGCTGTGGGTCGATGCGGGTATCGAGCAACTGATGGTGCCGGTCAAGACACGCGCGGATGTGGAGCGCGCCCGGCCCGATCCGTCAGCGTTCGATGCCTGGCCGCGCAGCAAGAACGATGGGCGCAACGCTTACGTCTTCACCATGCCCGCGCCCGGTAGCAATGATCCGGTGGTGTCGCGCTTCTTCTTCGAATATGGCACCGGCCTGTGGGAAGACCCGGGCACCGGCTCGGCCTGTGCCAACCTGGGCGGTTGGCTGCGCGCAACGGAGCATGCGTTGCCAGCGCGCTACCGCATCGAGCAGGGCGCAGCGGTGGGGCGGCCGTGCCATCTGACGCTGCAGGTCGATGCTGACGGCACCATCCACGTGGGTGGCCGCGTGATCGAAATCGGGCGCGGCACGCTGACGATCTGACGGGCTAAGCGGCGGCGTTCAATTCCTTGCAGAAGAACGTCGTCCCGCAAGGCGCGCCGTCGGGCATCAAGGCGTAGTTGGGCACCGTGCCCACACGCTGCCAGCCGGCGCGTGCGTACAGCCGCTCGGCATCGCCGCCGGTGACGGTGTCGAGCACCAGCACGGTCTTGCCCTCGGCGCGTGCGATGTCATCAATCGCCGCCATCAATTGCTGGGCAATACCCTGGCGACGCGCGCGGCGGTGCACGAGCATCTTCGCCACGTCTGCGCGATGCGGCTGGTTTTCGGGCTGGGCCAGAACCAGTTGCACCGTGCCGAGCACAGCGCCGTCTTTGTCCTCGGCGATCAGCAACGCGCGCTCGTTACGGGCGACGCCCTCAGCCACGTTGCGCCAGAACGCCTGCGCCTTGTCATGCGACAACGGCCACATAAAGCTGACCGACGCACCGCCCTCCACGCAATCGACCAACACATCGGCCAGCGCATCGACGCAGGTGCTCGCTTCATTGGCGCCCACACGGCGCACGACGACGGTGTCGGTCATTTCGTTCTCCAGCCAACAGGCGACACCGTGGTGAGTGCCACCAGATAGCGCGCCGGCCGTTGCGTCGGGTTGTGAAAGACGATCGGGCGGTCCAGCTGCATCGCCAGGCAATCGCCCGCGGCGAGTCGCCAGTGCACGTCGCCCACGGTCATCTCCATCGTGCCTTCGACGATCCACACCTGCTGGTACACCTCGGTATCGCGCACGCTGGTGTCATAGGCCACGCGCTGGCCGGGCGGAAAGTACACCTCCACCAACTGGATGGGCGAACGCGCGGCCGGCGAGAGGTTGCGGCGTACATAGCCGGAGCCCGGGTCGGTCCATTCGGGCTGGTCGGCCGCGCGTGCCACGGGCGAAGGTTCGGCGGCCGGCGCCGCACCTTCCTCGAATAGCGAGGCGAGCGTCACGCCCAGCGCAGAACTGAGCCGGTCGAGCACGGCGGCCGTCGGGCTGCTCTGCCCGCGCTCGATCAGGGAGATGGCCGAGCGGCTGACCTGGCTGCGTTCGGCCAGGGCGTCGAGCGAGAGCCCCTGCGCGTCGCGCAGTTCGCGCAGGCGGTGGGCGATGCGGTGGTGGATGTCCATGTAAGTCAGTTTAATGGAAATTTTCATCCAGTAAACTGGAATTTGAAGGGGCGATTGCGATGCGGTTCTGCGCGAGACGTCGTGCGGGAAGTAGACATGATTTTCTAGACAAGTTTTTCTAGAAAAGATAGTCTACGTGCCGATCGCTACAGAACCGACGTATCGCCATGACCAAGACCTCGCCTCGTATCAAGCCCACCGCTGCTGAGCTGAACCTCCTGCGTGTGCTGTGGCAACTGGGGCCGGCCACGGTCAAGCAGGTCCATCAGGCGGTGCAGGTCGAGAAGCCGGAAACGACCTACGCTGCGGTGCTGCGCCAGTTGCAGATCATGCATGCCAAGGGGATGCTGGTGCGCGACGAGCGTGAGCGTTCGCACGTGTATGCACCGGCGCAGCGCCAGAACGTTCTGCAGAGCGGTCTGCTGAACGAGTTCATCAACAAGGCGTTTGCGGGCTCCGGCAAGGCACTGGTTCTGGCGGCGTTGCGCGGGCATGTCACCAAGGAAGAGCGCGCCGAGATCGAAGCGTTGCTGCGCGAGGAAGACCTGTGAGCACAACGCTTGCCATCCTGGTTCCGGCCGTGGGCTGGGCGCTGCTGCACTTCCTCTGGAAGGGCGCGCTGCTGAGTCTTGCCGCAGCGCTGTTCCTGCGGTTGACGCGAGGCGGTCGTCCGCAGGTCCGGTACATCGTGCTGTGCATGGCGTTGGCGTTGTGCGTGGTGGTTCCGCTCGTCGACGGCTATCGCGAGTTCACGGCAATGGCCGCCATCGACCCGGTGCCGGCATTGCCCGTCTGGATGCCGCACGCCGTAGCGCCCGCCTTGTCGCAAGAGCCCATGCTGTGGGTGGTGGTGGCCTGGCTGCTTGGCGTCGGCCTGATGACGGTGCGTGTGGTCGTGGGCCTGGCCTGGGTGCATCGGCTCGCGCATGCGTCGCATGCCTGCGCCAACGATGCGTGGCAAGCCTGTGTGTCCGCACTTGCGCAACGTAGCGGAATCCGCCGCCCGATCCGGCTTCGGGTGGTGCCGCACCTGCCCAGTCCGGCCGCTGCCGGTTGGTGGCGCCCCGTCGTGCTGGTGCCGGCTTCGCTGTTGACGCAGATGCCGCCGGACCTGATCGAAGCGCTGCTGGCGCACGAGGTCGCGCACATCCGGCGTTTCGACTATCTCGTCAACCTCATGCAGCGGGCGATCGAGGCGTTGCTCTTCTATCACCCTGGCGTGTGGTGGTTGTCCGGACGCATCCGCGTGGAGCGGGAACTGATTGCCGATGCGCTGGCGGCGAGCCTGACCGGCAACCCGCGGCATCTGGCGCTGGCACTCAATCAACTGAGTCAGCAGCAGGGCGTAGAGGCGGCCCCGGCGGGCGCGGCACTGTGGGCGCATGGCGGCGTGTTGTCAGAGCGCATCCGCCGGCTGGTCAGGCCGCAGCGGCCTACCGGATGGACATCGGTTGGCTTGACCGCAGCGCTGGGCGCCGCACTGGTTGTGTCGGCCGTCGTCGTGCCGCAGTACCTTGGCGCCGCCTTTGCCCGCGAGGCGCTGTCGGTGTCGGATGATGCGCAGCGCATGCTCGTCCACGCTTCGGCCATCGGCAAGGTCGAGGCGCTTGTCGGCCTGATCCAATCCCAACATGTGTACGTGGTGGAAGACGGCAGCGGCAAGGTCTTGCTCCAGCGCGATGCAGACAGTGTTGTCCCGATTGCATCGTTGACCAAGCTGATGACCGCCATGGTGGTGCTGGATGCACGGCCCGAGTTGGATCGCGTGGTGCAGATCGCCCCGGCCGATGCGGGCACGCCGGCGTTGCGTCGCGCGGGGGTGCCTGTCGGGACGAACCTGCCGCTGCGCGACGTCATGCAGCTTGCACTGATGTCATCGGACAACCGGGCCGCCTTTGCCCTGGCGCGAACCTACCCCGGAGGCTTGCCTGCGTTCGAGCGGGCATTGCAGGCGAAGATCGCCGCGCTGGGGCTGACGCATACCGCGCTGAATGAACCGACGGGCCTGTCGGCGCACAACCGGTCAACGGCCAGCGACATTGCCATCATCGCCAAGGCAGCGGCGGACTATCCGGAGATCCGCCGCGATACTACCGACGCGAGCGAGACCCTCCAGATCAACGGCCAGCCGGTGGAGTACCGCAACACCAATCCGCTGGTCGGCGCGCGCGGCTGGGACATCCAGCTCTCCAAGACCGGCTTTACCGAGGACGCCGGCCGCTGCCTGATCATGCAGATCCGGTCTGCGGGCACCAGCATCACGATGGTCCTGCTCAATGGGCACCGGGCTGTGACCGTTCCCACCATGTCCTGATCTGCATCCTGCGCGCCACGGCACCCGCCTGAGCGGCCGGTGTCCGTCGCCTTGTTCCCGTGTTTTGTTTTCCTGTCTGGCCGATTGCGTTCGGCCGGGTGGGGAGGCGTTCGTCTGAAGTTTTAACCTGCAACCCCGCCTCATCCTTGCCGAATCGGCAACCGGATCGGGGCACTCTCAAGAGAGAGACGTATGAAACGCTGGTGTATCGCGGCGGCCGTCCTGGCCGTCAACCTGGTGAGCTCGACGGCGCATGCCCGAACCCTCTGCACCGTTATTGCGGATGCGGCATCGGGCAATGTGTTGATGCAAGAGGGCGATTGCGCCACGCGCGTGACGCCGGCCTCCACCTTCAAGATCGCGCTCAGCCTGATGGGGTTCGATGCCGGCATTCTCAAGGATGAACATACGCCCACGCTGGCCTACCGTGACGGCGATGTCGCGTGGGGTGGTGATGCGTGGCGGCAGCCCACGGACCCCGCGCGGTGGATCCAGTACTCGGTGGTCTGGTTCTCGCAGCGCGTGGCGCAGTCGCTGGGCGACACCCGCTTCCAGCATTACGCCGACGTGTTCGACTACGGGAACCGAGACGTCTCCGGCGAGCCCGGCAAGCACAACGGTACCGCCGGTGCGTGGATCAACTCGTCGCTGCAGATCTCGCCGCTCGAGCAGGTGGCCTTCCTGCGCAAGGTGGCCAACCGCACGCTACCGGTGAGTGCCAACGCCCTGGACATGACCTGGCGCGTGACGGAGATTGCTGCACGCCCCGATGGATGGGCAATTCACGGCAAGACGGGCACGGGCTCTCCGGGGGCACCGATCACGCATGAAGGCAACTACGACCGCGCGCACGCCTACGGCTGGTTTGTCGGCTGGGCAACGAAGGGGCCGCGCACGCTGGTGTTCGCACGCTTGACCCAGGACGCACAAATGCAGCCGACGCCCGCCGGCATGCGTACGCGCGATGCGCTGCTGAGCGAGTTGCCATCGCTGGTTGATGGTGTGACGCGATAGGACAACCATGCCCACCGATATGCGCAACAGGCGGATCGACGTGATCCGTGGGATCGCCATCCTGCTCGTCCTGTTTCATCACTTCAACATTGCCTATCGCCTGAGCGATACGTCGCTTGCTGCCGTGCTCGGGCCGGAACTGGTGCAGGCCGTGGCCCGCAACGGCAACTATGGGGTGACGATGTTCTTCGTGGTCTCGGGCTACCTGATCACCTCGAATGCCCTGCGCCGTTGGGGCCAGCTTGGCCGCATCGATGCGTGGGCGTTCTACGGGCTGCGCATCGCGCGCATCGTGCCGTGTCTGCTGTTGCTGCTCGCCATCGTGAACGTACTCGCGCTGTGTGGCGTGGCGATCTTCCAGAACCACGCCGCCACGGGCGAGCCCGTTCCGCTATGGCACGTCAATCTGGCGAGCCTGACCTTCACCATGAACGTGCTGATTGCGCGGGTCGGGTGGGTCAACTATCCGTTGGGCGTCTTGTGGTCGCTCTCGGTGGAAGAGGTGTTCTACCTCACGTTCCCGCTACTGTGTCTCGTGCTTCGGCGCGAGTCGCTGCTGTGCTTGTTCTGGGCAACGATCATTGCGGTCGGCCCGCTGTACCGGCTGACCCATCAAGGGGATGAGGCCGGATTTCTTTACGCGTACTTCGCGAGCTTCGACGGCATTGCCATTGGCTGCGGCGCTGCCGTTCTTTCCAGGCGGTTCGCCCTGGCCGGCATGACGACCTGGTTCGTGCAAACCGCGGTCGTCGTCTTGATGACGTTTCTCTACCTGTGGTGGCCGATCGCACAGAGCAACGTCCTGGGTGTGACGGCAATGGCGCTAGGTACGGCAATCCTGTTGTGGCCGGTGCAGCGTTCAGTGGCCCGTGATGGGCAGCGCTTCAATCCATTCAGCCGCGTTGCTGCCATGGTGGCGTGGTGCGGCATGAACAGCTACGAGCTGTACCTGTTTCACCTGATTCCGCTTGCGGTACTCAAAACAGGGTTCCCGCGCGCCACGGTTCTCGGTGACGAGAAACTCGTGCTGCTGGCGGCGTTCATGCTGTTTTCGTTCATGCTGGCTGCGGGCATTGCGCGGTACTACGCGGAGCCGTTCAACCGCGCGCTTCGGCAACGTCTTCTGCAGCCACGGCGCACGCAATCCACCATCGTTTGAACGGGGGCGCACCCCGGTCATTGCGGTAACCGGGGTGCGCGCGGCGCGAGATTACGCGGGGCCATGCACCTCGCCGGCGCGCTCGAACAGCCATGCGAGGAAGCTGTTGAGTGACCGGTCGTCCGCTGCATCCCGATACAGGCAGTGAAACGGCGGCCCCTCCAGCTTGACCTCCGGAAACAGCATGACCAGACGCCCGTGGTTGACGTCGTCCTGAATGACTGCCCGCGGGGCCAGGCAGATCCCCAGACCGCTCATCGCGGCCTTCACCAGCAGGGCGAACTCGTCGTAGAACGGCCCGCGCAGGGTTTCGCCGATGGCGACTTCTGCCTGGTGAAACCAGTACTGCCATGCCTGCGGCAAGCCCGCGTAATGCAGCAGTGGTGCATGGCGCAAGTCAGACGGAGCGTGCACCGCCGCCAGCGCGGGATGATGCGGCGTGCAGACGGGCACCGCCACGTTGGCCACCAGGGGCTTCGACACGAACCCCCGTCGCCGCAGCTCCGGCGTATAGCGGCGGATGACCACATCGCTCGATTCATCAATGCGATCGACCTCGGTGTCGGGCGTGGAGACCAGCTCAATATCAACGCCCGGGTGCCGCGCATAAAAGTGTGCCAGCTGCGGAAGCAGCCAGCCGTGGGCGAACGACGATGAGGTATTGATCCGGATCTGGCGCCGATCTGGCGCCTCGAACATCTGCTCCGTAGCCTCGGTCAGGCGTCCGATGCAACTGGCGACGTCCACCAGGTAGTGCCGCGCCCGCAGGGTCAGGCGCAGGGATCGTCCATCGCGCTCGAAGAGCTTCTGTCCAAAGAACGTTTCCAGCACGCGGATCTGCTGGGCGACCGCGCTCTGCGTGACATTCAACTCTTCGGCGGCAAGGGTCAGGCTGTTCAGGCGCCCGGCAGCTTCAAAGCTGCGCAGGGCATTGAGAGGGGGGAGTCGGCGCATGGCGCAATGTCAAAGAACAGCTAAAGCGTCGTGGAAAAAAACTCGTTTGTGGCAATGAAAGCGGCTTCCTATCATAGGCGCCACATTGGATTGGAAGATGATGATTGCATTACCCAACCTACTCAAGACATCGGTGCAGCGCGCTGCGTGGCGATCATTTCCGTTCGGTTGCTGGATGCCGCTGTGGATGCACCGGTGGATACGTCAAGCCAGCCGCTACCTGGCGTTGGCCGGCATCATCTTGATACTGGTCGCCTGCTCAGGCCCACCCCCCAACGAGCGTGAAACCGGCAGCGGCGGAACGCTGGTGCGATACAGCTCACGCCAGGTGAGCGTGGACCTGACCGATGCGGAGCAGCAGAGCCTGCGCACCATGCGCGACCGTACGTACGCCAACACCGCGCCGGATCGTGCACTGAGTGCGGTGGCCAAGGCGTTGACCGAACTGGGTTACGCACCGGTGTCGGTCGACAACGAAACCGGCCTGGTGGAAGCGGGGCTGAGTGACACGCTGGTGCCCAAGTGGCGCCAGTTGCTGCGTGGGGCGCTCAAGAACTACACCGGCATGTTTCCGGCCAAGCCGGATCACGAACGCGTGTCGGCCGTCATCGCGGTCAAGGCGGGCACGGGTAGTCAGTCGACGCTGGTCCGTGCCCGGTTCGACAGCACAGTGTGGGACAGCAACGGCGATGCGCGCACGAAGACCGTGCTGAAGCGGGAAGTCTACGATGGCTTTTTCGCGGGCGTGGACAAGGTGCTGTGCTCAGCTGCCTGCAAGGGGCAGCCTTAAGCGAACCACTCGCCAACGTTGGGCTGGCGAGCGTGGCGCGCTATTCCCGCCGCTGCACAGCCGGCGGCAGCCACGTCCCATCCAGTGCCGCTTCTTTTGGCCACGTCAGCTGCATGCGCAGCAGGAAGGGGCCGACCGGTGGCGGCAGCCAGTTGTTCCGCATGCCCTTGGGCGGCGCGCGCTGGATCAGGATGTCGAGCGAGCCATCGCTGTTCAGGCGTGGGTGATCGGCTTCGCTGAGGAGGTTGCGCAGGCTCGGGCGCTCGGCGGTGCGGCGCGGTTGCTGCACGGCGGCCACGGCCCAGCCGGCGTTCTCCGGCGGAAGCTGGTTGCGATCGAAATGCAGCACGTAGCGGTGCGTGCTGTCCAGCGGCAGGCTGTTGGCGTCCGCTGTGGCGGTGGCGATCAGCATGTCTTGCGGCACGTCGGTACCGCCGCCCGACCACGAGACGATCGCGCGTTGCGCATAGTCCAATCCATACGCGCCGATCATGCGCGGGATGAACCAGCCGTTCTGCGTGATCTGCGGCTGCTTGGCCGCCATCGAGAGCGTCTCGCGCGCGGCGTTCACGCCGGCATCCATCACCTTCAGGCTGGTCGAATCCACTGCCTTGGCGTCAAACGGCGCACCGGGCACGATGCCGAGGTTGCGCAGCGACGCCACCATCGTGGAATCTGCCGCGTGCGGCGGATTGTCCTTGAGCAGCTCGGCAAACCGGGTGAAGTAAGCGTTGGCATCGAGCGCGGTCACACGGCGGCGCGCTGCATTCAGGCTGACGTCGATGTCGGTGGCGTTGTTTGCGTCAGCCTTGGCTTCCGCCTCGGTTTCGCGAGCGCCGGGTTTGCCGAAAGCGTCCAGCGGCGTGATGCGGTAGCGATCCTGCACGCGGCGCGCGGCAACCTCGTCGCGCTGCCCAGCGACCTGTGTGCGGGCAACGACCCAGACCAGGTTCGTCGGCGCGGCGATCTGCTTGACGCCTGCCGGCAGCGTGCCATCCCAGCCCGGCGGCGTGATCGCGTAGTTGGCTGCACGTGTGCCCGTGGTGCGGTTGCCGATGGATTCGAACACGTCCGTCCAGGCATCGTGCACGGCCACCCAGATATGGCGGCGGCCGACGTCGGGCAGGCTCAGCACGACGGGCCCGTTGCGCAAATCGACGAAGGCGCTGCTGGCGAGCACGTCCACACGGGCGCGTACACCGGTGGGCAGGGCTTCGTCTTCCAGCGTGCGCTGGTGCATGAAGCGCCCATTGGGCGCGATGGCGGAGGTGACCTGCATCAGCGCGTCCGTCATCATCAACGGAAACGCATACACATAGGCGGAGCGGACTTGTGCCTCGCCGGCTTGCGGCAGGCGCAGTTCGTTGGCAGCCGCGGGGTTCGGGTCCTGGGTGGCGCAGCCCGTCAGGGTCAGGGCCGCCGCGCTCAGCGCCACCGCCGCCAGCCTTGTGAGCGGGCGCACGGGCGCATGGCAGTGCGTCATGGTGTTCTCCATCTTGTCGGTACGCGGCAACAGGAAACCAGACGCCTGTCGAACATCCCCCCAAGGATGCTTGCGCATACGGTTGCGTGGTCGCCCGTCACGGTGCCACGCTTGTTGTTGAGCATCTGCTGAATTTAGAAGTGCCGCCCCCGCAAGTCAATCGAAGTGCAGTGGGGTGCGCACGGTGGGGTGCGCGCTAGGATGCACGCGGTTGCGCCTACAGCCGCAGATGCAGGGCGAGGCGCAATTTGGCGGCATCGTACTCGGCTTTGAGCCGCGTGACGATCTCGCCAGCGGGCGGCAGGTCGGCAATCTGGCCCACCCCCTGGCCGGCGCCCCAGATGTCTTTCCATGCCTTGGCACGGGAGCTGCCGTCGCCAAAGTTCATCGTCGATTTGTCGGCCTCGGGCAGGGCTTGCGGGTCCAGCCCGGCCAGCTCGATGCTCTCGCGGATGTAGTTGCCGTGCACCCCTGTGAAGAGGTTGGTGTAGATGATGTCGGACGCCGCCGCGCGCACGATGGCCGTCTTGTAGCTCTCGGCGGCGTGCGCCTCCTGGCTGGCGATGAAGCGCGTGCCGATATAGGCGAAGTCCGCGCCCATGGCCTGCGCGGCGAGGATGGCATCCCCCGTGGCGATGGCGCCCGACAGCGCGATCGGCCCGTCAAAGATGCGCCGCACCTCACCCACCAGCGCAAACGGCGACAGCGTGCCAGCATGCCCACCCGCGCCCGTGGCCACCAGGATCAGCCCATCGACGCCAGCCTCCAGCGCCTTCTCCGCATGGCGCAGGTTGATCACATCGTGCAGCACGATGCCGCCATAGCTGTGCACCGCATCCAGGATCTCCTTGACCGGCGCGCGCAGCGAGGTGATGAAGATCGGCACCTTGTGCTTGACGCAGGTGGCTACGTCCTGCTCCAGCCGCGCGTTGGAGTGGTGCACGATCTGGTTGACGGCCAGCGGCCCCACCACAGCATGTGGATGTGCGGCACGGTGGGCGGCGAGGTCTTCGTTGATCTGCGTGAGCCATTCGTCCAGCACCTCGGCCGGGCGTGCGTTGAGCGCCGGAAACGCCCCGACGATGCCGGCCTTGCACTGCGCCAGCACCAGTTCCGGATAGCTGACGATGAACATCGGCGAGCCGATCACGGGCAGGGCCAGGTGTTGCAGCGCGGGCGGCAGATGCTTGGCGGCGGGCATGGCGTCTCCTGATGAGAGGAAGGCAGGCAGCGGGGCAGACAGCGTCGTTCGATTATAGGAAGCGGGCGCCACGTGTTGCTGCCGAATGTGCCGACGGCTTCTGCGCTAGCATGCAGAGCATTCCTTGCGCATCACACACCACCGGAGACCTGCATGACCACGCCGCTTTCCATCGACGCCGCCACCGCCGCCGCAGATGCCGCGCTGTTTCCTGGCTTTCGCCCGTTCCGCCAGGCAGTCAACGGGGTGGAGATTGCCGGGGTGATTGGTGGCAGCGGGCCGCCGTTGCTATTGCTTCATGGTCATCCGCAAAGCCATGTGATCTGGCACAAGGTGGCGCAGGAGCTGGCGCGCGACTACACCGTTGTCGCCACCGACTTGCGCGGCTATGGCGCATCGTCCAAACCGGCCGGCAGCGCCAGGCACGCGGAATACAGCAAGCGTGTGATGGCGCAGGACCAGGTGGAGGTGATGCGCGCACTCGGCTTTGGCCGCTTCCGCCTGTGCGCGCACGATCGCGGCGCACGTGTGGCGCATCGGCTGTGCGTCGATCACCCCGTGCACGTGGAGCGCGCCATGCTGCTCGACGTCGCCCCTACGCTGGCGATGTACGAAAACACCGACATGGCGTTTGCATCCGCTTACTGGCACTGGTTCTTCCTGATCCAGCCCTCGCCGTTTCCCGAGACGCTCATCAACGCCACGCCGGATTTCTACATCAGCAAGCTGATGGGCCTGCGCCACGCCGGGCTTGAACCGTTTGCCCCGGAAGCGATGGCCACCTATGCCGCCGCCATGCGCGAGCCCGCCAGCGTGCACGCCATGTGCGAGGACTACCGCGCCGCCGCCACCATCGACCTCGAACACGATCGCGCCGACCGCGACGCCGGCAAGCGTGTGAGCGTGCCGCTGCGGGTGCTGTGGGGTGAGAACGGCGTGATCCAGCGGTGCTTCAAGCCGCTGGAACTGTGGAGCGCGGTGGCCAAGGATGTGAGCGGCGGCACGGTGCCGTGTGGGCACTATGTGCCGGAGGAAGCGCCAGAAGCGTTGTTGACGGAGATGCGGGCGTTCTTTGCTTGATGCGAGCCGCAATGGCAGCGGGCGTCGCGATCATCAATCCCGATACGTTTTTGGAGACGCCTTCGGGTCGCGTGTGGACGCCCGAGCGCAGCAAGGCGGCGTGGGATCGCTGTTTTCAGGTGCTGGAAGACCACTTGCGAGAATCCACGCCGAGTGGACCACGCCGGCTGCTGATCGTTTGTGGATTACAAGGGGCTGGGAAATCGCACTGGATTCGCCAGAATGCGCAGCGTTATGCGCCGTGCATTTGCCTCGATGCCGCGCTTCCCGGCATTCGGCATCGGCGTCCGATTTTGGAGTTGGCGAGTCGATACAGTGCCGAGGCGATGGCTGTGTGGATCGATACGCCGCTCAGCGTGGCACTCACAAGAAACGCTTTGCGCGTGCCAGACAAACGCGTGCCGGAAGACAGCATCAGGAGCGTTGCCGCTCTCTTTGAGCCGCCATCGGCTGAAGAGGGCTATAGCAACGTTCTGCGGTTGGACGGTTCAACGCCAGCGTTTCACCCCGTCCCTCAGCATTGACCGGCGTCGCCTTACGCGTCGGCCCACTCCCGCAACAGGTTGTGATATGTCCCCGTCAGCGCAATGACGGACGAATCCTCCTGCCCCAGCAGCCCCATCAGCCGCTGCAGTTCCGTATCCATCTGGAACAGCAGCGCGCGATGCGCGTCGCTGCGCACCATGCTCTGCAACCAGAAGAACGAACACACCCGTGCGCCGCGCGTGACGGGCGTGACGCGGTGCAGGCTGCTGCTCGGGTAGAGCACCATGTCGCCCGCCGCGAGCTTGACGCGGTGCTCGCCAAAGGTGTCGTCGATGACAAGTTCACCGCCGTCGTAGTCTTCGGGCTCGGTGAGGAACAGCGTGCACGAGAGGTCGCTGCGGATGCGGAAGTCGGTACCGCGCAGATGGCGCACGGCGTTGTCGACGTGGTTGCCGAAGGTCTGCCCGCCTGCATAACGATTGAACAGCGGCGGGAACACCTTGAGCGGCAGCGCGGCTGAGAAGAACAGCGTGTTGGCCGCCAGCGCATCCTGGATGAAGGTGCCGACTTCGCGCGCAGCGGTCGAGCCTTCGGGCAACTGCATGTTGTGCTTCACCTGGCCCGACTGCGCGCCGGCGGTGACCTTGCCGTCCACCCATTCCGCGGCGTCGATGATGGCGCGGCAGTGTGCGACCTGGTCCTTGGTGAGGACGGCGGGAATCTTCAACAGCATGGCGATTCGGATTCGAGTGTGCCGGCCAGCGTGCGCAATCGCGCATCGGGGTGGCCGGCAAGAAAGTCATGTGCCTTGGCGAGGAAGGCGGGCGTCGCGCTGCGCGGTACGGCTCGCATCCACGTGAGGGCTTCGTCGGCGCGGTCAGTGAGTGCGAAGAGCCGTGCCGCGTTGAACTGGCCACGGAAGTCGCCACCCTCAGCCGCACGCAGGTAGCAGTACAGGGCCATCCCCAAGTCGGCCTCGACTTCCCAGCCGTCTTCATAGAAACCGCCGACCACATTGATCGACTTGGCGTGCCCTTGCGCAGCGGCTGCCTGGAAGAAAGCGAAGGCTTGCGCGCGATCCTGCGGCACACCGCGCCCGAGCTGCAGGCTGGTGGCGTAGTTGTACTGGCCCCAGTCGAGGCCGGCATCCGCCGCGCGGGCATACCAGTGTGCTGCGGTCTTGTCGCAGGCAGGCGCACCCCAGCCGTGCTC
Source organism: Ralstonia sp. AU12-08 (assembly GCF_000442475.1). Classification (NCBI taxonomy): domain Bacteria; kingdom Pseudomonadati; phylum Pseudomonadota; class Betaproteobacteria; order Burkholderiales; family Burkholderiaceae; genus Ralstonia; species Ralstonia sp. AU12-08. The sequence continues at coordinate 42,087 of NZ_ASZV01000040.1, forward strand.
GTAGCAGCGGCCGAGCATGTTGGCCGCCATGGCGTGGCCGGACACCGCGGCGGTCTTGAACCAGAAGAGGGCTTCGGTGTGATTGCGTTCGACACCGTGGCCATCGAGCAGCCATTGACCAAGGATGGTCTGTGCCTCCGTATGGCCACGACGAGCGGCGCCGGCAAGCCAGTCCGCCGCGCGATCGGCCGGGCCGGTCAGCACGGCGTGAATGGCATCCACCACCGCAGCATCGGCTGCGGCGGTTGCAGCAAGCGCCGCCATCAGTACCGGATGCCCAGCGTCAGGATCGCAGCGCGCCCCGGTGCGAGCGATGCGTAGTGCGATGCGTACGCCTGGTTGTAGTACTTCTTGTCGAACAGGTTCTGCACGTTCAACTGCAGGTTCATGTGCTTGTCGATGCGGTACGAGGCCATTGCATCAAAGCGCCAGTAGGCCGGCACCCACTTCGGGTTGGCGGGGTTGGCGCTTCCCCAGACCTTCGACACGTAGTACGCGCCGCCGCCCAGCGTGAACTTCGGCATCGGCTGGTAGGTGGTCCACAGGCTGAAGCTGCTCTTGGGCGTGTTGGGGAATTCGGTGCCATTGGTGGCGCCAAAGGCCGCGCCCGAACCGCCGTTGTTGCGCAGCTCGCTCTTCAGGTACGTGTAGCCGCCAAACACTTGCCACTTGTTGGTGAGTGCGCCCGACCAGCCCAGCTCGAAGCCGTCCACGCGCTTGTTGCCGGCCATGGCGGCGGTGCCGTCCTGCAGCACGATGCGTGCGTTAGTGGTTTCGATGCGGAAGATGGCAGCGGTGAGCGCCAGCTTGTTGTCCAGCACGTTCCACTTGGTGCCGAGTTCGTAGGCGCGGTTCTTCTCGGGGGCGAGTACGTCGCCGCGATTGCCCGAGCGATCCGGCGTGAGTGCGCTGCCATCGGCGCCTTGACCCGCCACCGAGCCCGACGGCGTGGACGACGTGCCATACGCCACGTAGATGCTGCCGTTCTGCGCGGGCTTGAAGACCAGGCCGAGCTGGTAGTTCAGCAGGTTGTCGTCCCGCGAGAAGCTGGAGCGTACGCCTTGCGCATTGGCCGATGTGCTGGCCGAAGCCGAGTAGCGGTCATAGCGCAGGCCGCCGTTGATCTGCCAGCGCGGCGACAGCTCGATGGTGTCGAACACGTACGCCGATTGTGTGCGCACCGTGGTCTCGGCCGGGTTGTTGGCCAGCGTGATGTTGCCCGTCCATGGGTCGTTCGGGTTCGGGTTGAACAGGCTCGTGCAGTTGTAGCCGCCGGCCGCGCCGATCCCGTTCGGGCAGCGGTTGCTGCCGGTGGGGACGTTGTAGGTGTCGTTGCTGCTGTGCTCGCGCGAGAACTCCAGGCCTGCTGCGTAGCTGTGCTTGAAGCCGCCGGTCTCGAACTTGCCGGTCGCTTCCGTCTGGTTGGCGACGGTATTGGCCACCGAGTAGCGCGTGTTGGCGCGGCGCCAGACCATGCCGTAGTAGATGTTGCCCTGGCTGTCGTCGGGCTGCGTCCAGACGTAGTCCTGGCTGGTGCGCGCGATGCGCGTGGTGTTGCGCAGCTTCAGCGCGCTCGACACATCGTGCTCCAGCGAAAGCGTGCCCATGTCGACGCGATCACGGCGGAAGTCGCGGCCCAGGCCGTAGTAGGTATTGCGGCCGACATCCACCGGCGAGCCGTCGCCTGGCGCGAACAACTGCGGGCGGCCATCGGTGCGGCGGTTGAACGTGCCGTTGTTGTAAGGGATGCCCGTGTCCGGCGTGTCGTTCGATTGCAGGTGGTAGTACGACAGCGTGGCGCGCGTGGGCGTGCCCAGCCCGAAGGCGATGGACGGCGCGATGCCCCAGCGGCTGAAGCTCGTCACATCGCGGCCCGGCGTGCCGGCGTCGTGATACATCGCGTTCAGGCGGAAGGCCGCGTGTTCGCCGATCTGGTAATTGCCGTCGGCCGTGGCGCGCTTGTACGCCGCATTGCCCACGGAGATCGTGCCCTCGGTGAAGTGCTCCAGCTTGGGCGTCTTCGAGACGATGTTGATCGCCCCGCCGGCCGAGCCGCGCCCTTCATACGCACCCGACGGCCCCTTGATGACTTCCACCGATTCCACGTTGAACATCTCGCGCGATTGCGCACCGATGTCGCGCAGCCCGTCGAGGAACGTGCTGGCCTGTGCGTCGTAGCCGCGGATGAACGGGCGGTCGCCCACCGGGTTGCCGCCTTCGCCCGCGCCAAACGCAATGCCCGGCACCGTGCGCAGCGCTTCGGTAAGCGTGACGGAGCCGGTGTCCTGCAGCACCTCGGCCGGGATCACCGTGACGGACTTGGGCGTGTCGAGCAGCGGCGCGGTGAATTTGCCGCCCGAGGCTTCGTCGGTCTTGAAGCCACTGCTGCCCGTGACCGTGTGGGTCGGCAGGGTGGCCGTTACCGAATCCTTCTTGGTTTCCGCCACGGCCGGTGTGGCCGCCACGGCAAAGCTCATGGCCCCTGTCAGGTATCCCACCACCGAATGTTCGGCGCGCTTGCGTTCCGTCTGTGCTGCTTGCATGGCTTGGTGCCCGCTCCCCTGAAAAATCTTGTTACATGTTTGGTGCAAATGAGAATTGTTATCGTTCGCATGTGAGGGAGTCAACGCAGAATCTGTCGATTTCCTTATCGGCTGAAGAAAATCTCCGATAAATCAATGTGTTATGCCCAGCGAGCTGCGAGGTGCGGCAAAACGCAGCATGTTTTGTGTTCGAAGGCTTCCATTTATTCAAGCAGATGATTTAGTATTGCCGGGCAGGCTGTCCAACCGAATCTCTCTTGCAAGGTGAGCATCGCGTGAGCACGGACCCCGAACTCCTCATCGAACAGCGCGGGCAGGCGCTGTGGTTGACCATTCAGCGCGAAGAGCGCCGCAACGCGATCAACGGCGCGGTGCTTGAAGCACTGACGGCAGCGCTGGTCGATGCCAGCCGCAACGCCGCTGTGCGTGCCGTGGTGCTGACCGGCGCTGGCACGCGGGCCTTCTGTGCCGGGGCTGATCTGCAGAGCGGCCAATCTTTCCGCTTTGACTATTCCCAGCCGCACCAGGGCCTGGCGGATCTGTTTCGGCAGGCGCGCCGCTGCACCGTGCCGCTCATCGCACGGGTGAATGGCGCATGCATGGCCGGTGGCATGGGTTTGCTGGCGATGTGCGACATGGCGGTGGCCAGCCGTAGCGCCATGTTTGGGCTGCCTGAGGTGAAGGTCGGACTGTTCCCGGCGCAGGTGTTGGCCGTGTTGCAACATCAGCTGCCGCGTCGTCTGCTCAACGAGCTGTGTCTGACCGGCGAGCCGATGAGCGCAGACCGCGCCCTCGCCGCCGGCCTGATCAACGAAGTGGCCGAGCCCGAAGCGCTCGATGCCGCTGTCGATGCGCTGCTCGCGCGGCTGCTCGATAAATCGCCGTCGGCCATCCGGCGCGGGTTGTACACGCTCAAGCAGGTCGAACACCTGAGCTTCGAGCAGGCGATGGCTTTTACCGAAAGCCAGATTGGCCTGTTTGCCTTGACCGAGGACGCGCAGGAAGGTCAGGCCGCCTTTCGCGAGAAGCGCGCCCCCAACTGGACGGGCCGCTGACATGCGTAAAGACACGGTTTCCATCGGTGGCGCCAGCGGCTTTTGGGGCGACAGCGTGACCGGGCCGATGCAGCTGGTCGCCTCCGGCCGCATCGACTTTCTCGTCTTCGATTACCTGGCCGAACTGACCATGTCGCTGCTGGCCAGCGCGCGCATGAAGAACGCGGAGCTGGGTTATGCGACCGACTTCGTCAGCGTGGCGATGCGCGCGGTGCTCAAGGACGCGCTGGCGCAGAACATCCGCATCATCGCCAACGCGGGTGGTGTGAACCCGCGCGGTTGCGCCGCGGCGCTGCAGGCGTTGGCCGATGAACTGGGTGTGAGCGTGCGCATTGCCGTGGTGGAAGGCGATGACGTGATGCCGTTGCTGCCCGCGCTGCGCGACGAAGGCGTGCGCGAGCTGCAAAGCGGCCGCCCGCTGCCCGACAAGGTAGTGAGCGCCAATGCGTACCTGGGTGCGTTGCCGATCAAAGCGGCGCTCGATGCGGGCGCGCAGGTGATCATCACAGGCCGATGTGTCGACAGCGCGGTCACGCTCGGTGCGTTGATGCACAGCTTTGGCTGGGCCGTGGATGACTACGACCGCCTCGCCGCCGGCAGCCTCGCCGGACACATCCTCGAATGCGGCTGCCAAGGCGCCGGTGGCCTGCATACCGATTGGGAATCCGTGCCCGACTGGGCGCACAGCGGTTACCCCATCGTCGAGTGCGGGGCTGACGGCAGCTTCATCGTCACCAAGCCGGAAGGGACGGGCGGCCTCGTCACCCCTCCCACCGTGGGTGAGCAGTTGCTGTACGAGATCGGCGACCCCGCGCGCTATGTGCTGCCCGATGTCGTCTGCGATTTCACCCAGGTGACGATGACGCAGGCTGGCGAGCATCGCGTTGCAGTGCAGGGCGCACGCGGCCGTGCCCCCACACCTGACTACAAGGTAAGCGCCACCTACGCCGATGGCTATCGCGCCACCGGCCAGCTCACCATCGTCGGCATCGATGCGGACCGCAAGGCCCGCCGCACGGCCGAGGCGATCCTGGAGCGCACGCGCGGGCTCTTCCGCAAGCTCGGCCTGCCCGACTACAGCGCCACGCATATCGAGACGCTCGGCTCGGCCTACCTGTTCGGGCAGCATCAACCGAGCGCGCCGCGCTTTGAATCGGTGATGTGGCTGGCCGTTGCGCACCCGAACAAGCAAGCGCTGGAACTGTTTGCGCGTGAGATCGCGCCGGCCGGCACATCCTGGGCACCCGGTACGACGGGTGCGGGTGGGCGGCCGAGCGTCGTGCCCGCCATCAAGCAGTACGCTTTCCTGATCGACAAGGCGCGTGTGCAGCCGCGTGTGACATTGCTCGGCGGCGAGAGCTTCGATGTGGCTGTACCGACGGGCGGTGCACCGCTGGAAGCCACAACCGCCGCGACTGTGGCGGCCGCACTGCCGACCGGACCGACGCGCGAAGTCCAGCTCATCGAACTCGCCTACGCCCGCAGCGGTGACAAGGGCGACACCTCCAACATCGGCGTCATCGCACGCCGGCCGGAAGACCTGCCGCTGTTGCGCGCACAGTTGACCGAAGACGCCGTCGCCGCCTATCTCGCACACGTCGCGCGTGGCCGCGTGACCCGCTACGACCTGCCCGGCATTCACGCGCTCAACTTCGTCTGCGAGCAGGCACTGGGCGGCGGTGGCATGGCGTCTCTGCGTAACGACCCACTGGGCAAGGGCATGGCGCAGGTGTTGCTGACGATGCCGGTGCGCGTGCCGGTCGATCTTCCTTAACCGACGGGGCGACCATGTACACAGGTCTGCTGACATCCGTGCTCTTCAATGCCGAGCACGACACCTTTCGTGAGACCGTGCGCCGCTTTGTCGACAAGGCGGTGTTACCGAACATCGATGCCTGGGAGGAGGCGGAAACCTTTCCGCGCGAGTTGTATCGCGAGGCAGCAGATCTTGGTCTGCTCGGCCTCGGCTTTCCCGAGGAATACGGCGGCACACCCGGCGACCTGTTCCTCGAACTCGCGATGATTGAAGAACTGACGCGTGCGGCCAGCGGCGGTCTGCTCGCATCGCTGTTCAGCCACACGATCGGCGCACCGCCCATCGTAGCGGGCGGTTCTGCAGAGCTGAAAGCGCGCGTGCTGCCCGACATCCTCTCGGGCGAGAAGATCAGTGCGCTGGCTATCACCGAGCCGTCGGGCGGGTCGGATGTTGCCAACCTGACCACGCGTGCGGTGCGTGATGGCGATCACTACATCGTCAACGGTAGCAAGATCTTCATCACCTCCGGCATGCGCGCGGACTACCTGACCGTGGCGGTGCGCACGGGCGGGGCGGGCGCAGGTGGCATCTCCCTGCTGCTGGTGGATGGCGACGCGCCGGGCCTGTCGCGCACGCCGCTCAAGAAGATGGGCTGGTGGTGCTCCGATACCGCGCAACTGCATTTCGACAACTGCCGTGTGCCTGTGGGCAACCTGCTCGGCGCGGAAAACCGCGGCTTCGAACTGGTGATGCGCAACTTCAACCATGAGCGCCTTGCGCTGGCGATGCAGGCCTACGGGCTGGCGCGTACATGCCTGAACGAAGCGGTGGAGTGGGCCAGCCAGCGCGAAACCTTCGGCAAGCGCCTCGTGCAACACCAGGTGGCGCGGCAGAAGCTGGTGGCGATGGCCACACGCATCGAAGCCACGCGTGCGCTGCTCGAAGACCTGATGCGCCGCATGCAGGCGGGCGACTCACCGGTTGCGCAACTGTGCATGCTCAAGAACTTCGCCACACAGAGCCTGCAGTTCTGCGCCGACACGGCGGTGCAACTGCTCGGCGGCATGGGCTTCATGCGTGGCACGAAGTCAGAACGGATCTATCGCGAAGTGAAGGTCTACATGATCGGCGGCGGCGCGGAGGAGGTCTTGAGCGATCTCGCCGCGCGCCAGCTTGGTTGGGTTTGAGGAGACACACATGTATCGCTCAGTCTTTCGACCGGGACTATTCCTGGGGCAAGTCGCCGTCGTGACGGGCGGCGGCAGCGGCATCGGTCGGTGCACCGCGCATGAACTGGCATCGCTCGGCGCGGCAGTGGCGCTGGTGGGCCGCAGCGCGGACAAGCTCGCCGCCGTGCGCACGGAGATCGTCGAAGCCGGCGGCACCGCGCACGCCTACGTCTGCAATATCCGCGACGAGGCTGCCGTGCAGGCGACGATCGCGCAGATCCTCGGTGAGCACGGCCGCATCGATGCGCTGGTCAACAACGCGGGCGGGCAGTTTCCGTCGCCGCTCAAGGACATCTCCGTCAAAGGGTGGGAGGCCGTCGTGCAGACCAACCTGACCGGCGGCTTCCTGATGGCGCGCGAGTGCCTGAACCAGGCGATGCAGCAGCGCGGCGGCGCCATCGTCAACATCGTCGCTGACATGTGGGGCGGTATGCCGAACATGGGGCACTCGGGCGCGGCGCGTGCCGGCATGATCAACTTCACGGAGACGGCGGCGTTCGAGTGGGCGCAGTACGGCGTGCGCGTGAATGCGGTGGCGCCGGGCTATGTGGCGTCGTCGGGCATGGATGCGTATCCACCGTGGATGGCCGAGACCATCCGCAGCATGCCGCGCACCGTGCCGGCCGGGCGTTTTGCCACCGAGGCGGAAGTGTCGTCGGCCATCGTGTATCTGCTGTCGGAGGCGGCGGCGTTCATTACCGGCACAACGCTGCGCGTGGACGGTGGTCGGCCGAACGTGCGGCCCGGTACACCCATGCCGGCACCGCGCCATGGTGCCGCGCCCTTCAACGGCTTCCATCTGGCTGTGACGCCCAAGGTGCTGCAAGGCGAGGAGGACCGCCATGCCGGTGCTTGAATCGCGCATCGTCCCGCAGAGCGAGGCGTATCAGCAAAACCGCGTCGCGCTCACGGAGTTGGTCGATCAACTCCGCACGCTGGAGAACCGCACGCGCGACAAGTCCGAAGCGTCACGTGCGCGCTTCGAGCAACGCGGGCAACTGCTGCCGCGCGATCGGCTCGGCCGCCTGCTCGATGCCGGTGCGCCGTTCCTTGAGTTATCCACATTGGCTGGTTTCTGCCTCGACCACGCCGACCCGGCACGCTCGATTCCCGGCGGCGGTTTCATCGCCGGGATTGGTTGGGTGAGCGGCGTGCGCGCCATGATCATCGTGGACGACGCGGGCATCGACGCGGGTGCCGTGCAGCCGATGGGTATCGAGAAGTTCCAGCGCGCGCAGGCCATTGCGCTGGAGCAGAAGCTGCCGTTCATCCACCTGGTCGAATCAGCGGGTGCCAACTTGCTGACCTATCGCGTGGAAACCTTCATCCACGGCGGCAGCGGGTTCTACTGGCTCGCACGGCTGTCAGCAGCGGGCATTCCGGTGATCAGCGTGGTGCACGGGTCGAGCACGGCGGGTGGCGCGTACATGCCCGGTTTGTCGGACTACGTGGTGATGGTGCGCGACCGTGCGCGTGCGTTCCTCGCGGGGCCGCCGTTGTTGAAAGCCGCCACCGGCGAGATCGCTACCGAAGAGGAACTCGGTGGCGCCGAGATGCACGCCACCACCTCGGGCCTCGCCGAATACTTGGCCGAAGACGATGCCGATGCGCTGCGCATCGCACGCGAACTCGTTGCTGCGCTGGATTGGAACCGCGACGTGCCGGCAGTGGATCGCCCCTACGCACCGCCGCGTTTCGATGCGGAAGAGTTGCTCGGCATTGCACTCACCGATCACCGCAAGCCGCTCGACATGCGCGAAGTCATTGCGCGCATTGCGGATGGCTCGGATTTCCTGGAGTTCAAGCCGGACTACGGCCCCGCCACGATCACCGGGCACGCGGCCATCTGCGGCATGCACGTCGGCATCATCACCAACAATGGGCCGCTGGACCCGGCGGGCGCCACGAAGGTTGTCCACTTCATTCAGGCGTGCTGCCAGTCGGACACCCCGCTGCTGTACCTGCAAAACACCACGGGCTTCATCGTTGGCAAGCAGTCCGAGCAGGCGGGCATGATCAAGCACGGCTCGAAGATGATCCAGGCCATGGCCAACGCCACCGTGCCGCGCATCACCGTGCATTGTGGTGCGTCGTTCGGGGCGGGCAACTACGGCATGTCGGGGCGCGGCTTCTTCCCGGATTTCTGCTTCAGCTGGCCCAACGCCAAGACCGCCGTGATGGGCGCGGAGCAGGCCGCTGGAACGATGGCCACCGTCATGGCCGCCAGCATGCAACGCAAGACGCAGACCATCGACCACGAAGCCATCGAGGCGATGCGCGCCAAGGTGATCGACACCTTCGAGCGGCAGTCCGGCGCGTTCACGGTCTCGGGCCGCCTGCTGGACGACGGCGTGATTGACCCGCGCGACACGCGCAGGGTGCTGGCCTGTGTGCTGGCCGTGTGCGACGAGGCGCGCAGGCGCACGCTGCATCCCATCCAATTTGGCGTTGCCCGACCGTAGCGCCAACTCATACGAACAACGCAAACAGCCCAAGGCCACCGGAGCGAGACACCATGCACTTCACCCACGAACACCAGGAACTGCAGCGCAACCTCAAACGCTTCATCGACAGCGACATCAACCCGTACGTGGATGAGTGGGAGGCGGCCGAGATGTTCCCCGCCAAGGCGCTCTTCAAGAAGATGGGCGAGCTGGGTTTTCTCGGCATCGCCAAGCCGACGGAGTTCGGCGGCCTGGGCCTCGACTATTCGTATGCGATGGCGATGGCGGAAACGCTCGGCCACATCCACTGCGGCGGTGTGCCGATGGCGATTGGCGTGCAGACAGACATGGCAACGCCCGCGCTCGCGCGTTTCGGCTCCGATGAACTGCGTGCGCAGTTTCTCGCGCCTGCGATCAGCGGCGATGCGGTGGCATGCGTGGGCGTGTCGGAGCCGAGCGCCGGTTCCGACGTGGCGGGCATCAAGACCACCGCGCGCAAGGATGGCGACGACTACATCATCAACGGCAGCAAGATGTGGATCACCAACAGCCTGCAGGCCGACTGGATGTGCCTGCTGGCCAATACGTCGGATGATCCGGCGCACCGCAACAAGTCGCTCATCATCGTGCCAATGAACACCAAGGGCGTGTCGGTCGGCAAGAAGATCCGCAAGATCGGCATGAACTCGTCGGACACCGGCCTCATCTACTTTGACGACGTGCGTGTGCCGCAGCGCTACCGCATCGGTGAAGAGGGCAAGGGCTTCACGTACCAGATGCTGCAGTTCCAGGAAGAGCGCATGTGGGCCGCGGCGAGCAGCCTGGCAACGATGACGATGTGCATTGAGTCCACCGCCGAGTACGCCCGCGAGCGCAAGCTGTTCGGAGCCAGCCTGCTCGACAACCAGTGGGTGCACTTCAAGCTGGCCGAACTAAAGACGGAGGTGGAAGCATTGCGCGCGCTCACGTACCGCGCGTGCGATCTCTACATCAACGGGCAGGACGTGACGGAGCTGGCGTCCATGGCCAAGCTCAAGGCCGGGCGTTTGGCCCGCATCGTGCCCGACGCCTGCCTGCAGTTCTGGGGCGGCATGGGCTTCACGTGGGACAACCCGGTCTCGCGCTACTACCGCGATGGGCGTCTGGGTTCCATCGGCGGCGGTGCGGACGAGGTGATGCTCGGCATCATCTGCAAATACATGAACACGCTGCCGGGCAAGAAGGGCTGAGCGATGGGCACGCCGCACGCTGCTTTCCGCACAGTCCTGATCGCCAACCGGGGCGAGATCGCGCTGCGCATCCTACGTACCGCGCAGCGTCTCGGCATGCGCACCGTTGCCGTGTATTCCGATGTCGATCGCGATGCCCCGCATTGCCGCGCGGCAGACCTTGCGTTGCCGATTGGCGCATCGCAGCCGCAGGCGTCGTACCTGAACATCGCTGCGTTCCTGGAGGCGGCGCGCAAGTCCGGCGCGCAGGCTGTGCATCCTGGCTATGGCTTCCTGGCCGAGAGCGATGCCTTTGCCAATGCCTGTGCAGAAGCGGGCCTCGTCTTCATCGGCCCGCCTGCGGAAGCCATCCTCGCGATGGGCAACAAGGCCGGCGCCAAGCGCTTGATGGAGGCCGCCGGTGTGCCGTGCGTGCCCGGCTACCAGGGCGAAGACCAATCCGATGCCCGCATGCAGCAGGAAGCGGAACGCATCGGTTACCCGGTCATGATCAAGGCCGCAGCCGGCGGCGGCGGGCGTGGCATGCGGCGCGTGGATCGCGCAGAAGACTTTGCTGCCGCGTTGCAGTCCGCACGTTCCGAAGCGGAGAACGCGTTCGCTTCCGGCGAGTTGATTCTCGAAAAGGCCATCATCGAACCGCGTCATATCGAGATCCAGGTGTTTGCAGACACACACGGCAACGTCGTTCACCTGGGCGAGCGCGATTGTTCTGTGCAGCGTCGGCATCAGAAGGTGATTGAAGAATCGCCATCGCCTGCGGTGTCGCCGGAGTTGCGTGCACGCATGGGCGCGGTGTCGGTCGCTGCAGCGCGTGCGATCGGCTATGTGGGCGCTGGCACGCTGGAATTCCTGCTCGCCTCGGACGGTGCGTTCTACTTCATGGAGATGAACACGCGCCTGCAGGTCGAGCACGCGGTGACGGAAGCGGTGGTCGGCGTTGATCTGGTCGAGTGGCAGTTGCGCGTGGCGTTGGGCGAGCCGCTGCCGCTGTCGCAGGACGCCATCGATGCGCGTCGCGCGCAAGGTGGTCATGCCATCGAAGTGCGACTGTGTGCGGAAGACCCGCAGCAGAATTTCCTGCCGCAAAGCGGCACCGTCGCCCGCTGGCGCGCGCCGCGTGAGGTGCGCACGGACCATGCGCTGGTGGATGGGCTGGTGGTCTCGCCGTACTACGACTCGATGCTCGCCAAGATCGTCGCGCACGGCACGGATCGCGCCGATGCGTGCAGGCGGTTGGCGCACGCGTTGGATGATTGTTTGCTGCTGGGGCTGCCAACCAATCGTGCGTTCCTGCGCCAGTGCGTGGCGCATCCGGCGTTCCTTGCTGGCGACGTCTCCACCGCGTTCATCGACCGGCATTTTCCGGCGGCGATGCGCCAGGCGGCCGTACCCGATGCAGCGGTCTGCCAGGCCGGTGCAGTGCTGCTCACGCACTCGCGCAAGGACGCCGTGCGCCGCTATCCCACCGAGCTGCAGGGCTGGGCCAGCAGCCGCACCTATCCCACGCTGTGCCGCTTCACGCTCGACGGCGAGGCCATCGAGATGCGTGTGCGCACGCTTGCTGCGCAACGCTGGGAGGTGAGTTGGGACGGCGGCACCGCGCAAGCGGAAATCCTGTCCGAAGCCGATGGCCGCCTCACGCTGGCACTGGGCGACAGGCTGTACCCGCTCGAATACGCCATCACCGGAACCACGTGCCATTTCGTGATGAATGGCGTCGAGCACGCCGCCATCGACACCACCTACGCCAAGGCAGAACGCAACGGTGCGCAAGCCGGCAGCGGCCGCATCAGCGCACCGATGAACGGCCGTGTGGTGGCAGTGCATGTGACCGAAGGCGAAGCCGTCTCCGCAGGCCAGGTACTACTCGTGGTCGAGGCGATGAAGATGGAGCACAGCATTGCCGCGCCGCTCGCTGGTGAAGTGAAGGGCGTGTTCACCCAGGTCGGTGCACAGGTGGCGCCGGGTGGGTTGCTGATGGAGATTGCCGCGGCCTGAGGGCTGCATCGTCGTTGTTGTCCTCCATCGTTTCGTCGTGCAGTTCATGCGGTCCACAGGAGACGTCCCATGTCCGAAGCCACGCCAGACACCACGCTTGAAGCCAACCTGCTGAACCGGGTGACGCTGGGCGATACGTTGCATCGCAGTGCACGCAAGTTCGGCGCGAAGGTCGCGCTGGTCGATGGTCCGCGCCGCATGACGCATGCCCAGCTCAATGCCGACAGCAACCGCTACGCCCATCACCTGCTGGCCAGTGGCCTCAAGCCGGGGGACAAGGTAGCCATGCTGTGCGGCAACTCGGCGCAGTTTCTGGTCGCGGCCTACGGCATCCTCAAGGCGGGGCTGGTGTGGGTGCCCATCAACGCGATGCTCGGGCCGGACGATGTGCGCTACATCCTTGAGCATGCCGAAGTGCGGTACGTGGTGATCGATGCAGTGCTGTACCCGGTACTGCGTGAAACGTTGGCCACGCTCGGGCTACCCGCGCATCAGTGCTTTGGCGAACCGGTTGCCGGCGGCCCGCAATCCGTGGGGCAAGCACTGCAAGGCCACGCCGACACGCTGCCCGCCGTGGTGATCGATGACCGCGATCTCGCGCTCATCATGTACACCAGCGGCACCACGGGCCGGCCCAAGGGTGCGATGCATTCGCACCGCTCCGTGCACGCGGCGCTGATGTCCAACATCGCGGGCCTGAACCTGAACGAGAAAGACGTGTTCTCGTGCATCCTGCCGATGTTTCACTGCGCCCAGTTTTCGACCGCTGCTTCGGCGATGACGGTGGGCGCCACGCTCGTCATCCAGCGCGGCTTCGACCCGACCGCGCTGCTTGACGTGATTGCCAATGAGCGCATCACGCAACTGTTCGGCCTGCCGCTCATGTACGCCGCGCTGCTGCATCATCCGCTGCGCGCGCAGCGCGATCTGTCCAGTCTGCGCCTGTGTCTGTATGCGATGGCGCCGATGGCCAAGCCGCTGCTCGAACGGCTGATTGCCGAGGTGTGTCCGAACTTTGCGCTTGGCTCTGGGCAGACGGAGATCTTCCCGATGACGATGTACTTTGCACCCGACCAGCAACTGCAGCGCACCGGCAACTACTGGGGACAGCCGTGCATGGTCAACGAGGCAGCGGTGATGGACGACCAGGGTAACCTGCTCGGCCCCAATCAGTTGGGCGAGATCGTGCATCGCGGCCCCAATGTCATGCTCGGCTACTACAAAGACCCGCAGGCCACCGCCAACGCGCGCCGTTTCGGCTGGCACCACACGGGCGACCTGGGCATGTGGGACGCCGACGGCCAGCTCCAGTTCAAGGACCGCATCAAGGACATGATCAAGACCGGCGGCGAGAACGTGCCGTCGCTCAAGGTGGAAGAGGTGCTGCTGCGCCATCCGGCCGTGGCGAATGCCGCAGTGGTCGGGTTGCCGCATGCGCATTGGGTGGAGGCGGTGGCAGCCTTCGTCTGTCTCAAGCCGGATGCACAGGCGGATGCGACAGCGTTGCAGGCACACTGCCGCGAACATCTCGGCAGCTTCGAGGTGCCCAAGCACATCAGCGTGGTCGACAAGCTGCCCATGACGGCCACCGGCAAGATCCAGAAGCACGTGCTGCGCAGCGCCAACCAGACGCTGTTCGAGAGCGACGCGCGTTGAGGAAAACTAAGCTGCCGACTGAGGCGGCGTGCGCAGGATGAAGAGCACCGCCTGATCGGCCAGTGCATCGATGCTGATACCCGCACCGGCCTGATACCACTGCGCCGTCCAGTTGAGCGCGCCGAACATCAGCAGGCGGTCCACCGGCGTTGGTTGTGCCCAGTCGCCGGACGCGCGCAGGCGGTCGATGACGTGGTTCCAGATGCCCTCGTAGCGGTCTTTGAGCGCGATGATGCGTTCCTGTGCCTGCGCATCGAGTGAGCGCCACTCGTACAACATCACCGGAATGAAATCCTGATTGGGCGCGAGGATCGTGTAGAGGTGCGCGCGCACCAGTTGGCGCATCGCCTCGCGCGGGGGCAGGCCATCAATGTCGATCGCTTCGATGTCGGCCAGCGCCACCGTCAGGCCGTGCTCAATAACGGCCTGCAGGATGTCCTGCTTGGTCTTGAAGTGGTAGAACCAGCTGCCGGCATGCACGCCCGTGGCGGCAGCAATGTCGCGCACCGTGGTGTTGCCGTACCCCTTCTCGCGGAACAGCCTGGCGGATTGTTCGATCAGCGCGCGGCGCAGGCCTTCGTTGGCATCCTGCGCGGGGCGGCCGCGTTTGCGGCGCGGCGCATCGGCTTCCGTGGTGGATTCTGGTGGGTTGGGTGTTGCGGGTTTCGACATGCCTGGCGAAGAGAAACGGCTTCGCTGCATTGTAGCGACCAGCAGCTCAATCGCGGTTGCGGATTTGCCCTTGCTCGACCGTGGCGGCACCCGCCTTGACCAGCGCGCCGATGGCGGCATCCAGCAGGTCCGTCATCGACTGGCTTGCAAAGAAGCGCGCCTGCAGGCGTGTCATCAGCGTGGTCTGCGTAAACCACGCGAACAACGCTGCGTGCGAGAGCGCTTGCTGCTCCAGCAGCTTGAACTTCACCAGCACGCGAATGGCGTGCAAAGCGTTGCGTTCTGGGTCCGCACGCAGATACGCGAGCCGCCCAAGCGATGCGTCGATGGCGGCGCCAACTTCAGTGAACGGCCGGCCATGTCCCGGAATCACCACGCGCACATCGAGCTGCGCGATGCGCTCCAGAATGGCCTGCTGTTCTGCAAAGCCGCTCTCGCCCTCCAGCTCGGGAAAGATGATGCCGAAACCGCGCTCCCACAGCGCATCGGCTGAAAGCAGCACGCGCGACTCCGGGCTGTAGAGGATGACGGCGTTGGGATCATGCCCCGGCGCGCTGATGACCTGCCAGTCGAAGCCGCCCAGGTGCACGGTCATGCCGTCGGCCAGGCCCGCATCGGCATCGCTGTCGGGCAGCGTGAAGCGGGCGCATTCCTGGCCGGTGGGGCCGTAGCTGAGGGCGTCGGTGTCCCAGCGGCGCACATCGTCGACCTGCGCGGCGGGCACGCGGGTGTGGCAGCTGTACAGCGCCTGCAGCGCCGCGTTGCCGCCGCAGTGGTCGGAGTGCAGGTGCGTGTTCAGCAGACGGCGTAGTGGCTTGCCTTGCAGCGCGTGCTGCACCAGCGCCACCGTTTGCGGTGCGTGCGTGAGGTAGCCGGAGTCGACCAGCGCGCAACCGCCGTGCTCGCCGTCACCAACCTTGTCATCGAAGAAGAGGATGTTGTTGGAGGATAGCCAGCCGCGCTCGAACACGCGCATCGAATCGGGGAGGGTGATGATGTCGTGTTCGGCCATGTTGGTGTCGGGGTCAGGCGCGGGGGGTGTCGTTGAGCCAGGCGCAGGCGCGTTCGGGCAGCGTCTGCCAGACGGCGAGGCGCGCCGCGTCGCTCATGGTCGACCAGGCGGCAATCTCGTCGATCGTGCGCATGCAACCGAGGCACAGGCCACGCGCGTCATCCATCTTGCACACGCTGATGCACGGCGAGGTGACCGGCTGCGCGCGCTCGGCTTGCGCGCGGCTGTTGCGCAGCTTGCCCAGCGAGAGCTTCAGTTGTGCGCGGGTGCAGCTGTCCATCGACGTTCGATCAATCACGCAGGGCGATGTCGGCCACAGGCGCGCCGGTCATCGCTTCTAGCTCGGCGGGCGTGAGGTTGAACACCGCGTGCGGATGCCCCGCAGCGGCCCACACGCTGGCGTACTGGAACAGGTCCTGATCGAGCAGCATGACCGGTTTGACGGCATGGCCCACCGGGCACACGCCGCCAATCGCATAACCCGTCTTCTCGCGCACGAACTTGGCGTCGGCCTTGGCGAGTGCACCCACGTGCGCGGAAACCTTTGCCTCGTCGACACGATTGGTGCCGCTGGCAATCACCAGCACCGGCACGTCGTCTTTGGCGCGGCGGAAGATGATCGACTTGGCGATCTCCGCCACCGAGCAGCCCAGGCCGGCAGCGGCTTCAGCAGAGGTCTTGCCGGTGGCCGGCAGCATCACGATGGCTTTTTCATAGCCGAGCGTGCGCAGGTGGTCCGCCACGCGCTGGGCGGATTCGGGCAGGGGGGCGTTCGTGTCGGGTGCGGTCATCGTCGTTGTTCTTTGTGAAGGTTCAGATGCAGGCCTGGGCGATCTGGTCTTGCAGCTTGAGCAGCAGTGCGCGGCCTGCGCGTGAAGCGGTCGGGCGACCAATGGCTTGTGAAATGAAATCACCCGCCAGCACCACCTTGTCCAGGTCGATGCCGGTGCGGATGCCGAGGCCGTGCAGCAGGTACAGCACATCTTCGGTCGCCACGTTGCCGGTCGCGCCCTTGGCGTACGGGCAGCCGCCGAGCCCCGCCACCGACGCGTGGAAGATGTGGATGCCGACTTCCAGGCTGGCGAGGATGTTGGCCAGCGCCTGGCCATACGTGTCGTGGAAGTGGCCGGAGAGGCGGTCGATCGGGAAGGTTGCCGCTGCGGCTTCCATCACCGTCTTCACGCGCCCGGCCGTGCCCACGCCGATGGTGTCGGCAATGTCGATCTCATCGCAGCCGAGGTCAGCCATGCGCTTGATCACATCGACGACCGACGACACTGGCACTTCGCCCTGATACGGGCAGCCCAGCGAGCACGAGATCGACCCGCGCACGCGAATGCCCGCATCCTTGGCCGCCTTGGCGACCGGTACAAAGCGCTCGATCGATTCCGCAATCGAGCAGTTGATGTTCTTCTGCGCAAAGGCCTCGCTGGCCGCGCTGAAGATCACGATCTCATCCGCGCCCGCCGCCGCAGCGCCTTCAAAGCCTTTCATATTCGGCGTGAGCACCGAATACAGCGTGCCCGGCCGGCGCTGAATGCGCGCCATCACCTCGGCGCCGTCGGCCATCGCCGGCACCCACTTGGGCGACACGAACGACGCGGCTTCCACGTTGACGAAGCCGGCGTCGGACAGCCGGTTCACCAGCTCGACCTTGGTGTCGGTCGAGACCGGCGCCTTCTCGTTCTGCAGGCCGTCACGCGGGCCGACTTCGACCACCTTCACAAATTGCGGGTAGCTCATCTCAATAACCTCGTTGCAGATCGACGATGCCGACGATGGGTTCGCCGGCTTCCAGCGCGCGGATCTTGCGCGCGATCTGGGCAATGCTCACTTCGCGCAGCGTCAGCGCCGAAATGTGCGGCGTGATGTGGATGCGCGGTTCGGTCCAGAAAGGGTGATCGGCGGGTAGCGGCTCCTTGCGGAACACGTCGAGCGCCGCGCCGGCAATGTGCCCGCTGCGCACGGCGGCCAGCAGGTCGTCTTCCACCACGTGCTTGCCGCGTGCCACGTTGACGAGGAACGCGCCCGGCGCAAGTTGCGCGAGCAGCTTGGCGTCGATCACGTTCTCGGTGTCGGCGGTGAGCGGCAGTACGTTCACCAGCACGCGCGTGCCGGAGAGGAAGTCGGGCAGCGCATCGGCGCCGGCGCGGCAATCGATGCCGTCGATGGCCTTGGTCGAACGGCTCCACCCGCGCACCGGAAAGCCGAAGCCCGCCAGCGTCTTGGCGATGTGTGTGCCGAGCACGCCCAGGCCCAGCACGCCGACGACGAAGTCCTCGCGATTGAACGGCTTGAGGAAGCGCCACATCTTGGCCTGCTGCTGGCGCTCGTATTCGTCGAGCCGGCGGAAGAAGCGCAGCACCGCGTGCGTGACGTATTCGCCCATCTGCGCGGCCATGCCGGCGTCGTCCAGGCGCACGATCGGCAAGCCGTCGGGGATGGCGTCGGGCGACTGTGCACGCAAGCCGAGGATGGCATCGACGCCCGCGCCCAGGTTGAACACCGCGCGCAAATCCGTGCGCCCGCGCAGCATGTCGGCAGGCGGCTGCCAGACCACGGCGTAGTCGGCGTCCTGTGCCGCGCCTTGCGCCCACACGGACAGCCGCGCTTCAGGCAGCGCCTGCGCAAAACCATCGAGCCAGGGTTGGGGCTTGCCGTCGGGCGTGTAGATCTGGATGTGCATGTGGGGCGACTTCGCGTGCGGGATGGATGCTGGTTGACGTATACGTCAAGCAGTGTAGCAGGGGCCGCCGAGGCGTGTGGCGGCCAGTTCTAGTGCTGTTCGGGCCACAGGTACGCAAAGTCGAAGGACAGTTGTCGGTGGTGCCGGATCGACAGCAGGTAGATCGTTTCACCGAGATGGGCGTACAAGATGAGGTACTCCTGAAGGACGTACTCGCGCAGTTCGCCGTCGGCAACGCGTGCCAGTCGATGTTTCAGTTGGCCCTGCTTTGTAAGCGCCTCGACCGATGTCGCCGTCCTCGATAGCAGCGGTGGCCCCATCGTCGGAAATTGCTCCAGATTGGGAACAACGGTCTCCGTCAATTCATCGAGCAGGCGGTCGTAGCCTTCGGGAAATTCGCGTTCGATCCAGAACGCTTCAATGACTTCGAGGTTGTGTTCGAAGTTATCCGTCAACTTGACGGATAAGCGTGGTTTGCGCGCCATCCGTCAGTTATGCCTTGCTGCTGCGCCGGCGCTTCAAGGCGCCAAGCGCTTGTCGGGCATCCTTGACGCGCCCGGCCTCCACATCAGCCAACCCCTTAGCGGCATCGTCCAGCAGAAGCAGATGAATCCGTGCGCGTTCAAGCTGGTGGTAGTAGTCGAGCCGTTGCGCGTCGATCAGGGCTATATAGCTCTCGCCGTTTTTGGTGACGATCTTCTCTGCGCCAGCTTTAACCTGCTCGGCCAACTCTGACAGGTTGGCGCGCGCTTGGGATAGCGGAATCACGTCGCGCGCTGAAAAAGCCATAGCAGCCTCCTCACGAAATCAGTACATAATTCTGTACATAATACACGCGTTGAAGAGTGGACCGCCCAAGCGCGCGGCGGCCCACTTTGGTATCACTCCGCTGGCTTGAACGCCAGCAGTTGCACGCCTTCCGTCACCTGATCGCCCACGCCATACAGCACGGACTCGACCACGCCATCGGCAGGGGCGGTGAGCGTGTGCTCCATCTTCATGGCTTCCATGACGACCAGCGGCGCGCCCTTGGTGACGGTCTGCCCCGGCGTGGCGAGCACGGCGATGACTTTGCCCGGCATCGGCGCAGTCAGCTTGCCGCCTTCGTCTGCGATCTCACCGGCGTGGGCGAGCGGGTCGTGGCGCTCCAGCGTCCAGTGCGCGCCGCCGGTGAAGACGTGGAAGACATCGCCATCGGCATGCACCTGCCCGGTGGCCTTGTGCGAGCCGAGCGCGACAGTGAAGGTCTCGCCGTGGCGCTGCGTGGTGAAGGGCGCTTCGGTGCCGTTGGTTTTCAGGCGCGAACCATCGCGGCCATAGACGAGCGTGGCATCGATGGATTGATCGCCGTGCGTGAACGTCAGCGTGCGTTCCGCCGCGCTGTTCAGGCGCCAGCCGCTGCCGCGCGCCCACGGCGAATGCGGATCGCGCGTGTCGGTGCGCAGGCTGCGTGCCTCGCGTGCCAGCAGCGCGGCCACGGCCAGGGCGATGGTGTCTTGCGGCACTTCGGGCGCAGTGGGGAACAGCGTGTCGTGATTGCGCGCGATCAGACCCGTATCCAGATCGGCGGTCGCAAACGGCTTCGAGGCCACCAGCCGGCGCAGGAACGCCACGTTGGACGAGAGCCCCACCAGGTGGAAGCTGCCGAGTGCCTGCAGCATGCGTGCGAGCGCTTCTTCACGGTCGCGGCCCCAGACGATCAGCTTGGCGATCATCGGGTCGTAGTAGGGGCTGATGGCGTCGCCCTCGCGCACACCGGCGTCGATGCGCACGGCGGCCGGTTCGCCATTCGCTTGCGCGCCGACGGTGAACTCCACTGCCGCCGGCGTGCGCAGCACCTTCAGCGTGCCGATGGAGGGCAGGAAATCGCGGTCCGGATTTTCTGCGTAGATACGCGCTTCGAGCGCATGGCCGTGGATGTGCAGTTCATCTTGCGAGCGCGGCAGCGGTTCGCCGGACGCCACGCGCAATTGCCATTCAACGAGGTCTTCGCCCGTGATCATTTCGGTGACGGGGTGCTCGACCTGCAGGCGCGTGTTCATCTCCATGAAGTAGAACGTGCCGTCTTCGTCCACGATGAACTCGACCGTGCCGGCGCCCACGTAGCCGACGGCGCGCGCGGCGGCCACGGCGGCTTCGCCCATGGCGCGGCGGCGGTCCAGCGTCATGCCGGGGGCGGGGGCTTCTTCCAACACCTTCTGGTGGCGGCGCTGCACGGAGCAGTCGCGCTCGAACAGGTAGACGGCATCGCCAAAGCCATCGGCGAAGACCTGGATTTCGATATGGCGCGGGCGCGTGAGGTACTTCTCGATCAGCACACGGTCATCGCCAAAACTGCTTGAGGCTTCGCGCTTGACGGAGGCCAGCGACGCTTCGAATGCATCGCCCGATTCCACCACGCGCATGCCCTTGCCGCCGCCGCCGGCGCTGGCTTTGATGAGCACGGGGTAGCCGATGCGGTCGGCCTGCGTGCGCAGGAAGGCGGCGTCCTGGTTGTCGCCGTGGTAGCCGGGGACGAGCGGCACGCCGGCCTTTTCCATCAGCGCCTTGGCCGCACTCTTGCTGCCCATCGCTTCGATGGCCGAGGCCGGCGGGCCGACGAAGATGATGCCGGCATCTGCGCAGGCCTTGGCGAAGGCTTCGTTTTCCGAGAGGAAGCCGTAGCCGGGGTGAACGGCTTGCGCGTCCGTGGCGAGGGCGGCTTCGAGGATGCGGTCGGCGCGCAGGTAGCTGTCGCGGGCGGCAGGCTCGCCGATGTGGATGGCTTCGTCGCAGGCGGCGACGTGGCGGGCGTTAGCGTCGGCATCCGAGTAGACGGCGACCGTGCGGATGCCAAGTTTTCGGCAGGTGGCGGCGACTCGGCAGGCGATTTCGCCTCGGTTGGCGATGAGGAGTTTGGTGATCATTTGGTGTTTGTCTCCGGTGTTCTCTGCATCTTCTGCACTTGTGGTGCATCCCTTTTTTGGCTTCCGCCAAGGAAGGGCCTTGTAGTCCATCCCTTGTTTCATCCCCTGCCGAGGCTGACTCAC
>NZ_ASZV01000041.1:0-10326 GCF_000442475.1 Ralstonia sp. AU12-08
TTTTCTTTGTCTTGCCAAAGAAAAGTAAGCAAAAGAAAGGCGCGCCCGAGATGGCGACCCCCTCCTTGAATTTGTGTAACCGGGCGGAGACGGGGAAAACTCGCTTCGCTCAGACAGTTCCCCGTCTTATTTCCGCCCGCTTACACAAATTCAAGGCGCCATCTAGGGCAGGGACGTCAACGGCCAAACCGTTGGTGTGCATGCGCTGTCAGGCTCTCGTTTGTTGCTGTGTGCTGCTTTGCTTCGCTCGCGATCTTCGACTGCTTTTGCAGGTTCAGCTTCGCGTCTTGCTGCGTACCTACTACTGCGTTTGTGCTCCGATGGTGTGGCCGTTGGAGCCCTTGATGGCGCCTTGAATTTCTGTTGCAGAGAGGAAAAAGGAAGGGGAACTGTTTGAGCGAAGCGAGTTTTCCCCTTCCCCTCTCTGCGACATAAATTCAAGGGGAAGTCGCCATCTCGGGCGCGCCTTTCTTTTGCTTACTTTTCTTTGGCAAGACAAAGAAAAGTGAGTCAGCCCCGGCAGGGGATGAAACAAGGGATGGACCACAAACAAAAAACCATCCCCCATCCAACACATCAGTCCGCCGGCGTAATGTCGATATGGCAATGCGACGAATGCGAGTGCCCAGCATCAGCGCTATGGTGCATATGATCCTGCACCTCCACCCGCATCCCCAACCGCGCCAGCAGCTTGCGATCCGCATCCGCCTCCGGGTTATCCGTCGTCAGCAGCTTCTCGCCATAGAAAATCGAGTTAGCCCCCGCCATAAAGCACAGCGCCTGCAACGCATCATCCATCGCCTCACGGCCAGCAGACAGCCGCACCATCGCCTTGGGCATCGTGATCCGCGCCACCGCAATCGTGCGCACAAAATCAAACGGATCCAACTCCTCATTACCCGCCAGCGGCGTCCCTTCCACCTTCACCAGATTGTTGATCGGCACCGAATCCGGATACGGCTCCATGTTCGCCAACTCGGCAATCAGCCCGGCACGCTCGTGCACCGATTCCCCCAGCCCGACGATGCCACCGCAGCACACGTTGATGCCCGCCTCACGCACGTGCTCGAGCGTGTCGAGCCGGTCTTGGTACGTACGCGTGGTGATGATTTCGCCGTAGAACTCCGGCGCGGTATCGAGGTTGTGGTTGTAGTAATCCAGCCCCGCGTCTTTCAGCTGCGCAGCCTGCTCCTGCTTGAGCATGCCCAGCGTCACGCAGGTCTCCAGCCCCATCGCCTTCACACCACGCACCATGTCGGCCACGGCGTCGAGTTGATGCGGCTTCGGGTTGCGCCACGCAGCGCCCATACAGAAGCGGCTCGCACCGTTCTGCTTGGCGCGCGATGCGGCTTCCAGCACTTCGTCGATCGGCATCAGCTTTTCAGCCTCCACGCCGGTGTCGTAGCGCGCCGATTGCGGGCAGTACGAGCAATCCTCCGGGCAGCCGCCGGTCTTGATGGACAGCAGCGTCGAGAGCTGCACCGCATTCGCATCAAAGTTGGCGCGGTGCACCTGCTGCGCCTGGAACAGCAGGTCATTGAACGGCAGCGCGAACAGCGCTTCGATGGCTTCGCGGCTCCAGCGTGCGTCGGGGGCCTGGCCGGGCGTGACGGGCACCTTGGCGGCGTTCGGAACGAAGTTGAGCGGAGTAGGTTGCATGAGGACTTCCTTCAATCGATTTTGATGCGTGGTTTCTAGTTATGCGGGTCAGGCCGG
Organism: Ralstonia sp. AU12-08; assembly: GCF_000442475.1. Taxonomy (NCBI): domain Bacteria; kingdom Pseudomonadati; phylum Pseudomonadota; class Betaproteobacteria; order Burkholderiales; family Burkholderiaceae; genus Ralstonia; species Ralstonia sp. AU12-08. Next base: position 1,717 of record NZ_ASZV01000041.1, read on the forward strand.
CAGCAGCCAGTTCGGCTTGCGCTTGCCCAGGAAACTTTGCACGCCTTCGCGGCCTTCTTCCGAAGCGCGAATGGCGGCGATGCGGTCTGCGGTGTCGGCCAGCAGTGCGTCGTTGACCGGCGCACCGGACACTTCACGCACCAGGCGCTTGCTCTCGCGCACGGCGTTCGGGCTGTTGGCGACGAGCGCGGCGGTGATGTCGTTCACCTTGGCGTCGAGCGTGTCAGCACTCACCAGTTCGTGCACGAGGCCCAGGCGATGCGCCTCGGCAGCAGAGAAGCGCTCAGCGGTGATGAAGTAGCGGCGCGAGGCCTGCTCGCCCAGCGCGCGGATCACGTACGGGCTGATGGTGGCCGGAATCAACCCGAGTTTGGCTTCCGACAGGCAGAAGTTGGCGGTATCGACAGCGACCACGATGTCGCACGCGGCGACCAGTCCAACGCCACCGGCGTACGTGTCGCCTTGCACACGCGCGATGACGGGCTTCGGGCAGGTATAGATGGCGCGCAGCATTTCGGCCAGGCGCAGGGCGTCGGCGCGGTTCTCGTCATCCGAGTAGCCGGCCATCTTCTTCATCCAGTTCAGATCGGCACCGGCGCAGAAGGCGGGGCCGTTGCCGGACAGGACGATGGCGCGCACGCTGGGCTCCTGTGCCAGCGCACGGAACGCGCCGGTCAACTCGGCGATGACGGTCTCGTTGAAGGCGTTGCGCACATCCGGCCGGTTGAGCGTGAGCGTAGCAACGGCGCCGTGCTGCGCGAAGGCGAGCGTTTCAAAGGCGTTCATTGGGGGTCCTTGTTGGCGCCGCTTTGCGTGCTGGCGGCGTTGTCAGGTGCAGCGGCGGTCTGAACCGGGCCGGCGGGCAGACCCAGTTCGCGCAGGAAAGCGTCGACCTCGGGTAGCCAGATGGACAGGCCCGCGCGGCTGGCGAACATGCCGTGCGAGTCGCCCTGGAAGTTACCGTAGTCAACCATGCGTCCCTTGCCGCCCGCTTCCGTGTAGGCGGCGAACAGTCGGTCGGGCAGCGGCTTGGGCCAGTAGCTGTCGTTGTCGCCGTAGAACCACAGCGAGGGGTAGTGTGACTGCTTGCCGTAGTTGCCGAAGGCGCGCACGAGATTGATTTCCCAGGCGACGCAGCTGTCGTTGCGTAGGCCGCCTGCGAAGTTGACCAGACCGCGCACGCCCGGGTAGTCGATGGTGCCGAAGGCCATCGTGGTCAGGCCGCCGTGTGATTGGCCCATGATGACGATGCGATCACGATCGACGTACGGTTGCTTGGTCATGTAATCGAGTGTGGCGACCACATCTTCGGCCTGCACGGTGCCGTTGCTCTCCACATTGCAGCCGCCGCCGATGTAGGCGCCACCTGACTTCGAGAAGCCCTGGCGCATTGGCAGGACGACCACGTAGCCGCGCGCGACCAGCGGTGCGACTTGCGCGCTGTAACGTGCGCGGCTCTGGAAAGCTGGATTGCCCAGCGCCTTGCCGTGGTTGAGCACGATCAGCGGAAACGGCCCGTTGCCGGCCGGCTTGAAGATCGTCGTCTCGAGCTTGACGGTGAAGATGCCCACAGATTTGGGTATCTCGATGACCTCCTCGGTCATGCTGTGGGCGGGCTTTTCTTGGGCATGCGCAGCCGCGAGCAGCAGCGCGCAGCCAACGGCTGCCCAGGCGCTGCGCCACGTTCGTGCGGTCTTGCTGTTCACTGCAGATTCCTTGTTCGATGGCCGTCCGCTTACATGCGGAACACGCCGAAGTTCATATCGCCAATCGGTGCGTTCAGGCTGGCCGACAGGCCGAGGCCCAGCACGCTGCGCGTATCGGCCGGGTCGATCACGCCGTCATCCCACAGGCGTGCGCTGGCGTAATACGGGTGGCCTTGGCGCTCGTACTGGTCGCGGATGGGCGCCTTGAAGGCGGCTTCTTCATCTGCGCTCCACTGGCCACCCTTGGCTTCGATGCCGTCGCGGCGCACGGTGGCGAGCACGCTCGCTGCTTGTTCACCGCCCATCACCGAGATGCGCGCGTTGGGCCACATCCACAGGAAGCGCGGCGAATATGCGCGCCCGCACATGCCGTAGTTGCCCGCACCAAACGAGCCGCCAATGATGACCGTGAACTTGGGCACCTGTGCCGTCGCCACCGCTGTCACCATCTTCGCGCCGTTCTTGGCGATGCCTTCGTTCTCGTACTTGCGGCCCACCATGAAGCCGGTGATGTTCTGCAGGAACACCAGCGGGATCTTCCGCTGGCAGCACAGCTCGATGAAGTGTGCACCCTTGAGCGCAGCTTCCGAAAACAGAATGCCGTTGTTCGCGATGATGCCGACCGGGTAGCCCCAGATGCGCGCAAAGCCGCAGACCAGCGTGGTGCCGTAGCGCGCCTTGAATTCATCGAATGCCGAGTCATCGACGATGCGGGCGATGACTTCGCGCACGTCGAACGGCTTGCGCGTGTCGGTCGGGATCACGCCATAGAGTTCTTCGGCGGGAAAGCGCGGCTCAACCGGCGGGTGGATCTGCACCTGCTCCGGCTTGCGGCGGTTCAGGTGCGCGACGATGCTGCGGGCCTGGGCCAGCGCGTGCGAATCGTTGTTGGCGAAGTAGTCCGCCACGCCCGACAGGCGCGTGTGCACATCGGCACCGCCCAGGTCTTCCGCGCTCACGACTTCACCCGTGGCCGCCTTCACCAGCGGCGGGCCGGCCAGGAAAATCGTGCCCTGTTCCTTCACGATGATCGACTCATCGCTCATGGCAGGCACGTACGCGCCGCCGGCCGTGCACGAGCCCATCACCACCGCAATCTGCGGGATGCCTTTGGACGACAGGTTGGCCTGGTTGTAGAAGATGCGGCCGAAGTGATCGCGGTCGGGGAAGACGTCGTCCTGGTTTGGCAGGTTGGCGCCGCCCGAGTCGACCAGGTAGACGCAGGGCAGGTGGTTCTGCTCGGCAATCTCCTGCGCGCGCAGGTGCTTCTTCACGGTCATGGGGTAATACGTGCCGCCCTTGACCGTGGCGTCGTTGCAGACGATCACGCATTCCTGCCCCGAGATGCGGCCGATGCCGGTGATGATGCCGGCGCCCGGTGCCGCGTCGTCGTACATGCCGTACGCCGCCAACTGCGAGAACTCCAGGAACGGCGTGCCCGGGTCGAGCAGTTGCTGCACGCGATCGCGCGGCAGCAGCTTGCCGCGCGCGAGGTGCTTGGCGCGGGCGTCGTCACCGCCGCCCTGGGCAATGCGACTCACCTTGTCGCGCAAATCGGCGACGAGTGCGCGCATGGCATCGGCATTGGCCTTGAAGTCTTCGGCACGGGGGTTCAGCTTGGTGTCTAGCGTCGGCATGGCAGCAGTGCAGGAAGTGCGGTGCGGTTCAGTCAGGGAAGGTGCCGTCGACATAGAGCCAACGGCCTTCGGCGGATTCAGCGCCGCTGGCGTCCAGGCGGACGAAGCGGCTGGTTTCATGCAGGCGATGCGCGCGGCCGCCCACCTTGTAGCGTGCGACGAATTCCACCGTCGCGTGAACAGCGTCTTGCGGGGTGTGCCGCTTCACGTCCAGGCCGAGCCAGCGTGTGGCGGTGGCCGAGTTGGACGAAGAAGCGGCCTCGCTCGTTTCCAGATCGACGGGGCAGGTGGACGGGTGCCACGTGCGGCGCAGATACGCCGTGTCGCCCAGCACATAGGCGCTGTAGCGCGAGCGCATCAATTGCTCTGCCGTGGCCGGCACCGCTTCGCCCGCATGGAACGGGCCGCAGCAGCGCGCGTACGCAACGCCACCGCAGGGGCAGGCGTCGGTCGGGTGGATCGGCTTGGCTTGGGCACTCATCAGGCCAGCAGCTCCGGCAGGTGGCGCATATCGGTGAAGGTTTGCGTAGCACCCGCGGCAAGCAGCGGGCCGGGCGCGTTGCGTCCAGCGTAGGCCAGCACGGTCATGCCCGCAGCGTGGCCGGCGGTCACCCCCGTGGGGCTGTCTTCAATCACTAGGCAACGCGACGGCGCTACCCCCAGGCTGCTGGCCGCCAGCAGGTACACATCGGGCGCGGGCTTGCTGCGCGCGACCTCGGTGGCCGAGAAGATGCGCACATCGGTCGGTTGGAAGTGCTCGATCAAGCCGGTGCGGTTCAGTTGCAGTTCCACCTTCACGCGATCGGCGCCGGAGGCCACGGCCATCGGCAGGCCCAGCTTGGAGAGCATATCGATGGCGTGCGCAATGTGCGGCACGGCTTCCACTTCGGCTTCGAGCAGCGCATTGCGGCGCGCGTGGAAGGTGGACAGCCAGTTCGGTGGCAGCGGCGCGCCGCGCATTTCGGCAATCGCATCCAGCTCTTCGCGGATGGCCTTGCCCAGGAAACGCTGGATGGAGTCTTCCTGGCTGATCTCGATGCCGAGTTCATTCAGCATCTGCCAGATCAGGCGGTTGACAAGGGGTTCGCTGTCCACCAGCACGCCGTCGCAATCGAAGAGGATCGCGTCAAAGCGGGGATGGCGGGGGGCGGATTGAGAGACTGCAGTCATGCTTAGGTTTGTTGGGGTTCGTCAGCGGCGGTCTGTGCATCGACCGCCCTTGTGGATGTGGTCTTCATATGCGCCCGTCGCGCAACAGCGCTTCGATCTGGTCAAAGCGATCGAAGCCCCAGAAGGCTTCGCCATCGACGATCACGTACGGTGAGCCGAACACGCCGCGCGACATCGCCAGATCGATCTCGGCCTTGAGCTGGTCCTTGATCTGCTGCGTGCTGGCGCCCGCATTGAGTGCGGCGCCGTCGATGCCCATCGCATCGGCAATCTTCATCACCTCTGCGGGCTCACCAATGTTGATGTCATCGACAAACAGCGCACGGTACAGGGCGCGTGCGAAGTCGATGGCACGATCGCCGCCGTGGTGGTCGTGCACCCACAGCGTGGCGCGCGCGGCGTATTGCGTGGGCAGCGGAAAGTGCGTCGGCTTGCGGTATTCGATGCCGTTGAAGCGTGCGGTGCGCTCAAAGTCGCGCCACGCGTAGTCGCCCTTGAGCGGCACTTGCGGCAGCGGGGAGCCGCCGGTGGTCTTGAACACGACCCCCAGCAGGATCGGGTGCCACGCCGTTGCGCGGTTGTAGCGCTGGGCGAGCTCCTCCACGCGCGTGCTGGCGAAGTAGCCATACGGCGATGAGAAGTCGAAGTAGAAATCGATGGCCCCGTTCATGATGTGCTCCCCTTGTTGTGCTGCGGCTTCCCCAAAAAGGCCTACGCGAGTGCGCGGGCGATCAAGATTTTCTGGATATCGCTGGTGCCTTCGTAGATCTGGCACACGCGCACGTCGCGGTAGATGCGCTCCACCGGGAAGTCGCTCACGTAGCCGTAGCCGCCGAAGACCTGGATGGCGTCGGAGCACACGCGCTCGGCCATCTCGCTGGCGTTGAGCTTGGCCATGGCCGCCTCTTTCAGACACGGTAGCCCCGCGTCTTTCAGGCTGGCGGCGTGCCAGACCATCTGCCGCGCTACATCCACGCGCGTGGCCATCTCCGCCAGGCGAAACTGCACCGCCTGGTGTGCAAACAGCGGCTGACCGAAGCTCTCGCGCTCCTTGGCGTAGGCCAGTGCTGCCTCAAAGGCTGCGCGTGCCATGCCCACGCTCTGCGCGGCAATGCCGATGCGCCCGCCTTCGAGCCCCGACAGCGCCATCTTGTAGCCCGCGCCTTCTTCGCCCAGCAGGCAATCGGCGGGGATGCGGCAATCTTCAAACACGATCTGCGCCGTGTCGGAGGAGTGCTGGCCGAGCTTGTCCTCCAGCCGTGCAACAACGTAGCCCGGCGTCTTGGTCGGCACCAGGAACGCGCTGATGCCGCGCTTGCCTGCGGCCTTGTCGGTCACGGCCATGACGATCGCCACGTCGGCATGCTTGCCGCTGGTGATGAACTGCTTCACGCCGTTGAGCACCCAGTGGTCGCCGTCCCGCACGGCGGTGGTGCGCAGGGCCGAGGCATCAGAGCCGACATGCGGCTCGGTCAGGCAGAACGCGCCGAGCATCTCGCCGCGCGCCAGCGGCACGAGCCACTGCTGCTTCTGGGCGTCGTTCGCAAACGCCATCAGCATGCTGCACACGGGGCAGTTATTGACGCTGATGACGGTGGAGGTGCCGCCATCGCCGGCGGCAATCTCTTCCAGGATCAGCGCGAGCGACAGGTAGTCGAGCCCTGCGCCGCCGAGTTCTTCCGGCACGGCCACGCCATACGCGCCCAGCTCGCCAAGCTGGCGGTGCACGTCTTTCGGGAACGTCGCATCGCGGTCCCACGCGGCCGCGTGCGGTGTGATCGCCTCGCGCACGAAGGTGCGGATGGCGTCGCGGATCATGTCTTGTTCAGGCGTCAGCAGCATGGTGCTCTACCAGGTTTTGGCCAGTGCCACGACTGCGCCGATTGCGTTGCGTGCCTGCGGGCTGTTGCGCCAGCACGTTGAGCCGGTGAGGGCTGCGCCGCCCCGCACGATCTCGTCCACGCTGGCGTCGCGCAGTTGCTCGAGTTGGCTGAAGCCCATCTGCTCGAGCCGCGCGATCACGGTTGGCCCGACGCCCTTGAGTGCGAGCATGGCCGTGCGCTGGTCGGTTGGGAAGCTCACCATTCGATCGTGCTCCCGTCGTAGTTGCGGAACCCGCCGTTGTCAGCGCGCGTGGCATTGGCAATCACGCGGCGAATGCCGGCCACGCTCTCTTGCGGCGTGATGGCCGCGCCGGTGCCGCCCATGTCGGTCTGCACCCAGCCTGGGTGGAAGGTCAGGCACGTCGCCTTTTGCGCATCGAACGACAGCGCATGCAGCGCGTCATTCACCGCCGCCTTGCTGGTGCGATACAACCAGCCTGCGCTGCTGCCCATGTCGCCAATGCTGCCCATGCGGCTGGAGATGACGGCCAGCACACCGCCCGCTTCGTTCGCACCATTGCGGCCAGCTTCCACCATCGGCAGCACGGCAGGCAGCACGCTCATCGGCGCCCACACGTTCGTGTGCATGACGGCATCAAAGTCAGCCTGGCTGACCGGCGTGGCGTTTTGCGTGCGCGGGCCGTAGATGCCCGCCACGTAGATCGCCACGTCCAGCGCTTCACCGTCGAGCTTCCACGCAAGGCCGGCGATGGCGTTGGCGTCGGTCAGGTCCAGCACGTGCGTTTCGGCACCCAGGGCCTGCAGGTCTTGCGCGGCCTCTTGCGTGCGCACGGTGGCGATCACGCGCCAGCCATCGGCTCGGTACTGCTTGACGGTTTCCAGGCCAATGCCGCGCGACGCACCCAGGATGAGTGCGGTGCGCGTGCGGCGGGAGGTTGCATTTGTCATCGTGCGGGCTTTTTCCTTTCGATCAGTAGAGTTCGATGCCCACGGCGGTGGCTTCACCGCCGCCGATGCACAGGCTCGCTACGCCACGCTTGCCCCCACGGTGTTGCAACGCACCCAGCAGCGTGGCCATCACGCGGGCACCCGATGCGCCGATCGGATGGCCCAGCGCACACGCGCCGCCGTTCACGTTCACCTTCTCGTGCGGGATGTGCAGGTCGTGCATGGCCGCCATCGGCACCACGGCAAACGCCTCGTTGATCTCGAACAGGTCGACATTGTTGCTGTTCCAGTCGAGCTTCTTGAACAGCTTGTCGATGGCTGCGACCGGCGCGGTGGTGAACCAGCCCGGCGCCTGCGCATGGGTGGTGTGGCCGAGCATGACCGCCAGCGGCGTGATGCCGAGTTGCTTGGCAGTGGATTCGCGCATCATCACCAGCGCCGCAGCGCCATCGTTGATCGATGAAGACGAAGCGGCCGTCACCGTGCCGTCCTTCTTGAAGGCGGGCTTGAGCGAGGGGATCTTGTCGACCTTGATGCGGCGCGGGCCTTCATCGGTATCGATGATGGTGTCGCCGGTCTTGCTCGACACGGTGACAGGGGTGATCTCCCAGCGGAACGCGCCGGATTCGGTGGCTTCCTGCGCGCGGCGCACGGAGGTCATCGCGAAGTGGTCTTGTGCCTCGCGCGTGAAGCCGTACTTCTCGGCGCAGTCCTCGCCGAAGGTGCCCATGGCGCGGCCTTTGTCATACGCGTCTTCCAGGCCGTCCAGCATCATGTGGTCGTAGATCATGCCGTGGCCGATGCGGTAGCCGCCGCGGCCCTTCGGGATCAGGTAGGGCGCATTCGTCATGCTTTCCATGCCGCCCGCGACCACCACATCCAGCGAGCCTGCCAGCAGTGCGTCGTAGGCGTTCATCGCAGCGCGCATGCCCGAGCCGCACATCTTGTTGACTGTGGTGCAGCCGACCGACAGCGGCAGGCCTGCGCCGAGTGCTGCCTGGCGGGCCGGTGCTTGACCTTGGCCTGCGGGCAGGACGCAGCCCATGATGACTTCTTCGATCTGCTCGGGCTTCAGGCCGGCGCGTTCGACTGCCGCGCGGATGGCGGCGGCGCCGAGTTGCGGGGCAGTGAGGCTGGCGAGTTCGCCCTGGAAGGCGCCCATCGGGGTGCGGGCTGCTGAGACGATGACGATGCGGTCGGACATTTCTGCAATCTCCTGGGTCTGTGCTTGCAACATGTTTCTGCACTTGTGGTGCAGGGTTATGTGTCTCTTGCTTTGGGTGGGCCTTGTTGGTCCATCTCCGT
>NZ_ASZV01000042.1:0-87845 GCF_000442475.1 Ralstonia sp. AU12-08
CCGGGGCTGAGTCACTTTCTTTGTCTTGCCAAAGAAAGTAACCAAGAAAGGCGNGCCCGAGATGGCGACCCCCTCCTTGAATTTGTGTAACCGGGCGGAGATGGGGAAAACTCGCTTCGGTCAGACAGTTCCCCATCTTTTTTCCGCCCGCTTACACAAATTCAAGGCGCCATCTAGGGCAGGAACGTCAACGGCCAAACCGTTGGTGTGCGTGCGCTGTCAGGCTCTTGATTGTTGCTGTGTTGCTGTGTTGCTGTGTTGCTGTGTTGCCGTGTTGCCGTTTGCTTCGCGCTTTGCCGCGTATTCGTTACTGCGTTTGTGCTGCGTCTTGCCGCGTACTCACTACAGCGTTGGCGCTCCGATGGTGTGGCCGTTGATGCCCTAGATGGCGCCTTGAATTTCTGTTGCAGGGAGGAAAAAGGAAGGGAAACTGTTTGAGCGAAGCGAGTTTTTCCCTTCCCCTCCCTGCGACATAAATTCAAGGAGTCTTTCGCCATCTCGGGCGCGCCTTTCTTTGCTTACTTTCTTTGGCAAGACAAAGAAAGTGAGTCAGCCCCGGCAGGGGATGAAACAGGGATGGACCACAAAAATCAAAACCCACCCCCAGAATCCCGCTCTCAGTACCCCGTAGGAGTCGGCGCACTCCCATCCTTCCCATAGTTCAGCCACGCATCCGAAAGCTGCGCATGCAATTCCTCATTGGAATTCACCGCCATGCCCAGATTGCGCAACATCCCGTCTTTTACGCCGTAGATCCAGCCATGCACGGTCAGTTGCTGCCCACGATCCCACGCGTCCTGCACGACCGTCGTCAGGCACACGTTGTTGACCTGGTGGATCACGTTCAACTCGCACAGGCGGTCGTGTCGCGATTGGTCATTGACCACCGTGCCGAGGTACGTCTCATGCTGTTCCGCCACATCCCGCACGTGACGAATCCAGTTGTCCGCCAGCCCGAACCGCTGCTTGGTCAGCGCGGCCTTCACGCCCGAGCAGCCGTAGTGGCCCACCACGGTGATGTGCCGAATCTTCAGCACTTCCACCGCAAACTGCAGCACCGACAGGCAGTTCAAGTCCGAGTGCACCACCACGTTGGCGATATTGCGGTGGACAAACACCTCACCCGGCGGCAGGCCGATGATCTGGTTGGCGGGCACGCGCGAATCCGAGCAGCCGATCCACAGGTATTCGGGGTTCTGCTGGTTCGCAAGCGCGGAGAAGAATTCCGGGTCTTCAGCGTTGACGCGCTCGACCCACTTCCGGTTGTTCTCAAAAAGTTCTTTGATGCGATGAGGCATGGTTTCCCGTCGTGTTGAGAGAGTTAGGCGGCGGCGCGCTGTAGCGTTGTTGTGACCTGTTCGGTAGGGTGTTCGGCTGCTGTCCCCTGTGCGCCGGTGCCGTATCGGTTGACGAAGCGTTCGCTTGCGTCATACGCGTAGAAATCGTGAATGTGTCCGGACAGGAGGCGGTCCTTGTAGGACTGCCACATGGCCGGATCGAAAAAGTCTGCGTGGTGCTTGAGGAAGGCCTCACGCACGCGTGGATCGCCCAGCAGGAACGTGCCGTACGTCTCCGGAAAGATGTCGTGCGGGCCGACGCTGTACCAGACCTCGCCCGACATTTCCTCTTCTTCGGTGCGCGCTTGCGGCACCTTGCGGACGTTGCAGTCGGTCAGGTATTCGATCTCGTCGTAGTCGTAGAAGACCACGCGGCCGTGGCGCGTCACGCCAAAGTTCTTGTAGAGCATGTCGCCCGGGAAGATGTTCGCGGCGATGAGTTCCTTGATGGCGTTGCCGTATTCGATGATGCCGTGCTCGACCTGCGCATCGGTGCCTTCGTGTAGCCAGATGTTCAGCGGCGTCATGCGGCGCTCGATGTAGAGGTGGCGGATGACGATTTCTTCGCTGCCGTCTTCGCCGCGCTGGTATTCGACCATCGAGGGGGCGTGCTTCTCCAGCTCCTTGATGAGCGCCTCATCAAAGCGCGACAGCGGGAAGGCCACGTCGGAGTACTCCAGCGTATCGGCCATGCGGCCCACGCGGTCGTGGCGCTTCACCAGCTGGTACTTGCTCTTGATCAGCTCGCGCGTGGTTTCCTTCGGCGGCGGGAAGTAGTCCTTGATGACCTTGAAGACGTACGGGTACGACGGCAGCGTGAACACCAGCATCACCAGCCCTTTGATGCCGGGCGCGATGATGAACTTGTCCGACGAGTGCTGCTGGTGGTGCAAAAAGTCGCGATAGAACAGGTTCTTGCCCTGCTTCTGCAGACCGAGCGAGGTGTAGATCTCGGCGCGCGGCTTGCGCGGCATCAGGTCACGCAGGAAGGTCACGTAGGCGGACGGAATTTCCATGTCCACCATGAAGTACGAATGCGTGAACGAGAACAGGATCATCAACTGTTCCGGGCGCAGCAGCACGGTGTCCAGGCGCAACTGGCCGTCGGCGTTGCGCATGATCGGCACGGCCAGCGGGTAGGACTTGTCGCCGTTGATCACGCGCCCAATGATGTAGGCCGACGTGTTGCGGAAGAACAGCGACGACAGCACGTGCACCTGGAAATTCGGCGAGATACGGAAATCGCCAAACTGCTCTTCCACTGCGCGCACCAGATAGCCGACGTCACGGCTCAGGTCTTCAAATGGTGCGTTGAGCTGGAAGTTGTGCACGATGCGCTCGAAGCAGGTGCCCAAGCCATCGCGCGAGCCGGGGTAGTAGGCGCGGTACGTCGGCTTGGTGGGCGACTCTTCGTTCTCGATGTATTCCGTCGAGATGGCCGGCCGCACGAAGATGAAATCGTTGTTGAAGTACGAGCGGTGCAGGATGCGCGTGCACACCGAGTTGAAGAAGGTCTCGGCCAGTTCCGGCTGGTGATGGTTGGTCAGCAAGCCGATGTAGTGCAGCTTGATCTGACGCCAGATCTCGTCGTCGATGTTCTCGGCGTCGTATTCGTCTTCCAGGATGACCGATGCTTCGCGCACGCGCTCGTCGTAGTAGGCGATCCGGTCGCGCTGCAGTTGCTGCATGGCCGGCCAGTCCCCCTGCTCGAACGCCACCTTGGCCTGGATGCAGACTTCGCGGAACAAGCGGTAGTGCTTGTCGAACCCGTCGAGCATCGTGCGGGCGACGTCGAAGGCAATCTGCGAGGACAGGAGCTTGGGGAAATGGGACATGGCGTGTGCGCGGGGGGAGGGCGGAAAAGCGATCAGAAAAGCAGCCAACCACGAAGACCTAGATTGTATGGCCTCTGCTGCCGTGTTCGCGCCCTGAAACCGTTCCGCCTCCTTATCCGTTTGGCCGATGGCTTCGTGCCACCCGCCTGTCCGCGACGACCGCCAGGCGCCCGCCTTACATCGTTTCTGCGTACAGCTCGCGCCCGATCAGCATGCGGCGGATTTCCGACGTGCCGGCGCCAATCTCGTACAGCTTGGCATCACGCCACAGGCGGCCGACCGGGAATTCGTTGATGTAGCCATTGCCGCCCAGGATCTGGATGGCTTCGCCGGCCATCCAGGTGGCCTTTTCGGCGGTATAGAGGATCACACCGGCGCAATCCTTGCGCACCTGGCGCACGTGGTCGCGGCCCAGTGAATCGAGGTTCTTGCCGACCGTGTACAGGTACGCACGGCACGCCTGCAGCGTGGTGTACATGTCGGCCATCTTGCCCTGGATGAGCTGGAATTCACCAATGCTCTGGCCGAACTGCTTGCGGTCGTGGATGTACGGCGTAACCACATCCATGCAGGCCTGCATGATGCCGATCGGGCCGCCGGAGAGCACCGCGCGCTCGTAGTCCAGCCCGCTCATCAGCACCTTGGTGCCGCCGTTTTCCTGGCCGAGGATGTTCTCCACCGGCACTTCCACGTTGTCGAACACCAGCTCGCCGGTGTGCGAGCCGCGCATGCCGAGCTTGTCCAGCTTCTGCGCCACCGAGAAGCCCTTCATGCCCTTTTCGACCAGGAACGCGGTCATGCCGCGTGCGCCCAGTTCGGGCTCGGTCTTGGCGTAGACGACCAGCACGTCGCAATCCGGGCCGTTGGTGATCCACATCTTGGTGCCGTTGAGCACGTAGCGGTCACCCTTGAGTTCGGCGCGCAGCTTCATGCTGACGACATCCGACCCGGCATTCGGCTCGCTCATGGCGAGGGCGCCCACCCATTCACCCGACACCAGCTTGGGCAAGTACTTGGCCTTCTGGGCTGCCGTGCCGTTGCGGTGGATCTGGTTGACGCACAGGTTCGAGTGCGCGCCATACGACAGGCCGACCGACGCCGACGCGCGGCTGATTTCTTCCATGGCGATCATGTGCGCCAGGTAGCCCATGTTGGCGCCGCCGTATTCCTCGGCCACGGTGATGCCGAGCACGCCCAGTTCACCCATCTTGCGCCACGCGTCCATCGGGAACTGGTCGGTGCGGTCGATCTCGCCTGCACGCGGTGCCAGCTCGCCCTGCGCCCAGTCGCGCACGGCTGAGCGCAGCATCTCGATGTCTTCGCCCAAGTCGAATTTCAGGCCGGGCAGTTCAATCATGGTGGGTCTCCTTGGGCGCGTGCACGGAAATCAGGCCGCGCGTGTCTCTGGGTAAATGTTCTGGCGTTGTGAAGTGCGTGTCGCTTGTGGCGGGCGCACCGGTGCCGGGAGGGTGCTACAGGGTGTTGCGTATTGTATTGACGTTTACGTAAACGTCAATAAGCGTCAACCACGTAAGACTGCGGAATCAGGCTGCCTTGCGTCGCTTCGGCGGTTTGGCCGTGCCTGCCTGGGCGTCTTCCAGCAGGCGGCGGCACTGGCGCTCGTGCTGGTCGATCTCGGCCAACTGGGCGTTCAGGTCGTCCATCTGCTGCGTGAGCACGGCGCGGTGCTGCGCGAGTGACGCCAGAAAGCGCTCCAGCTGCGGCACCGTATCGCGCGGCGATTCGTACAGATCCAGGATCTCCTTGATCTCGCCCAGCGACAGCCCGAGCCGCTTGCCGCGCAAGGTCAGCTTCAGGCGCGTGCGCTCGCCGGCGGAATACACACGGCGGCGCCCACCCGGGCCCTGACGATCCGGCGCCAGCAGGCCCTGGTCTTCGTAGAAGCGGATGGCGCGCGGGGTGATGTCGAATTCGCGGGCGAGGTCGGTGATGGTGTAGCTGACATCGTCATGTTCGCAGCTCTCGCCGGATTCGAGATCAGCGGCAAGCTCAGCGGCGGCAGACGGGGTGGAAGCAGACATACGGCGGGTGATCCTGTGATGGCGGGTGCGCATCGGGCAGCCAATTTAAGTTTTCGCTTAAGATGGGAGACCGGCGACGAATTGACGTTTACGTTAGCGTCAATGGCGTCAAACCGCAATGCATGAAGACTGCCTTCCGAAGGCGGCACTTGAGACCACACCCATGAACGCGCTCGAACACCAACTCGACTATCCCTTTGGCGACACGCTTCCCGAAGGCGGCACGCGGTTTGAAGTCGCCCCCGGCATCTACTGGCTGCGCATGCCGCTGCCGTTTGCGCTCGATCACATCAACCTCTGGCTGCTGCGCGATCACCAGGACGGGCAGGACGGCTGGACCATCGTCGACTGCGGCATCAACCACGAAGCCATTCGCGGGTACTGGGAAACCATCTTCGCGAACCATCTCGACGGCCTGCCGGTGCTACGCGTGCTGGTGACGCATTGCCACCCCGATCACGTTGGCCTTTCCAACTGGCTGTGCGAGGGCGGCGATCAGAAACGCTGGAACGTGCGCCTGTGGATGAGTCTGGGCGACTATGCGTTCGCGCGCATGTTGGTGGGCGGTACGGGCGCCTCGAACGCCGGCGGCGAATTTGCCGCGCGCCACTTCGAGCGCCACGGCCTGACGGACCCCACCTCTATCGACGGCATCCGCAACCGCAAGGATTACTACAGCACGCTGGTGCCGGGCGTCCCCGGTCAGTACCGCCGCCTGATGGACGGCAACGTCGTCACCATCGGCCAGCATAAGTGGCGTGTCATCACCGGCTTCGGCCATGCGCCCGAGCATGTCGCGCTCTACAGTGAAGATGCCAACGTGCTGATTTCCGGTGACATGGTGCTGCCGCGCATCTCCACCAACGTGAGCGTGTTCGACCTGGAACCCGAGGCTGATCCGCTAACGCTGTATCTGGATTCACTCGGCAAGTACGAGCCGCTGCCGGCCGATGTGCTGATCCTGCCGTCGCACGGGCGGCCGTTCCGCGGGCTGCATACGCGCATCCGCCAACTCCGGGATCACCACGTCGACCGTCTGGCCGAAACGCTGGCCGCGTGCAAGGCCGCGCCGCAGTCCGCGCGTGACATCGTCAACGTCATCTTCAAACGCCAGTTCGATGTGCACCAGATGACGTTTGCGATGGGCGAGGCGCTGGCACACCTGCACGCCCTGTGGCATCGGGGCGAGTTGGTGCGCGAGACCGGCACCGATGGCATCATCCGCTTTCACGTAGCAACCTAAAGCGCATTCCACCGGAGCCCAGCATGGCCGACCAGCACGACGTTCTTGATGACAGCGCCGCCGTTCTGCCGTTTCCCGCCAACACGCCCGTGGCGCCGTACTACGCGGTGATCTTCTCGTCCACGCGCACCGATGGCGACAACGGCTATGGCGCGATGGCCGATCGCATGGTCGAGCTGGCGCGGGATATGCCGGGCTTCCTGGGCATCGAGTCCGTGCGCGATGAAGGGGCAACGGAGCAGGGGCGGCCTGGCATCACCGTGTCGTACTGGTCGTCGCTGGAGGCCATTCGCGAGTGGAAGAATCAGGTCGAGCACCTGACCGCGCAGAAGATGGGGCGTGAGCAGTGGTATGCGACGTATCACCTGCGGATTGCCAAGGTGGAGTACGACTACAACTTCCTGCGCTAGCACTTGGCACTTGACCCACCACCAACGAAAAACCCGCCTGCTGGCGGGTTTTGTTTTGGGCGGTTGCTGCGCTACAGGCGCAATGTCTTTCCGAACTGCGCCAGATACCGCACGCCTTCAATGGCCTTGCTGCCGTACCACGACACCATCTCGCCATCGACCAGGTAGACCGGCTTGCCGATCTGCTTTTCCAGCGCGTCGACGTGCTCTTCGGTAAAGCTGTAGGGCTCGGTGGAAAGCAGCACGCAGTCGATGTTGCGCACCACCTCGTCGCTCCAGCGGAAGGTGGGATAGCGCGTGTCGGGGCGGTTGGGGCGGGCACAGTCACTGCTCTTCTCTGTGCCGCATTGCACGGGCGCCGGGTCGTCTGGCCACGTGTGGCAATTGATGAGCTTGAGCATGCGCGAGATGTACGTGTCGCGCGACACCGTCATCCACGGGTCTTGCCAGATGGCGTACAGCACGCGGTGCGGCAGGAAGTGGCGGCCGCGCAGGGCTTCCAGCTCTTGCGTGAGCGTGTCCGACAGCTTCTGCGCCTGCGCCTCGCGACGGAAGATGCCGCCCAGCAACTGGTATAGCGCGAGGTTGTCTTCCGGCGCGCACGGGTGCGTGACGATGATGTTGGGGATGAACTCGCGCAGCTTGTCGACGGTCGGGCGCGTGTTCTCGTCAATGTTGACGATGACGTGCGTGGGTGCCAGCTCGCGCAACTTGTCGAGCTTGACCGTTTTGGTGCCGCCCACCTTGGGCACGTTGCGCACCGCCTCGCGCGGGTGAATGCAAAAGCCGGTGCGGGCGACAAGCTGATCGCCCAGGTCGAGCGAGAACAGCAGGTCGGTAATGGACGGCACCAGGCTTGCGATGCGCGGTGTGGTATCGACGGGGGCGTGGGCAACGCCTAGCGCATCGGTAAACATCATCAGGCGTTCTCTGGTTTGCGGGGCTTGCGCGGCGCGCGCGCAAAGGCAAAGTCATACAGCCAGCGCGGCAGCACGTGCAGCAGCTTGGCCACGATCCCCATCTGCCACGGCAGCACGGTAAAGCGCACGCCACGGTGGATCGCCTCCACGGCTTTCTGTGCGAATACGTCCACCGGCGTCAGGAATGGCATCGGATACGGATTGTGCGCGGTCATCGGTGTGCGGATGTAGCCGGGGGCGATGGTGACGACGCGCAGACCGCGCGGGCCGAACTCGACGCGCAGGCTTTCCATCAGCTTGATCACCGCCGATTTGGACGCGCTGTACGCCGCTGCACCCGGCAGCCCGCGCACGCCTGCCACGCTGGCAATGCCGACCAGCGTGCCACCCGGTACGCCTGGCTTGGCCCGCGCCAGCATCGGTTGGACGAAGGGTTGGAAGGTGTTGAGCGTGCCCATCCAGTTGGTGTCCATCACGCGGGCAAACGCTGCCAGATCGCCCGGTTCGCTCAGGTCGGTGCCCTCTGAAATGCCGGCGTTGGCGATGACCACGTCAGGCACACCGGCCGCCGCGATGAAGGCTTCAGCGGTGGCACGCATCGACTCGGCGCTGCACACGTCGGCGGCGTAGCAATGCGCGCGGATGCCGGCCGGCAGCGTTTGCACGAAGTCGTTGATCACGTCGACGCGCCGTGCGACCAGCCCGAGCGTGGCGCCCTGGGCGGCGTACTGCCGTGCGAGTGCCTGGCCGATGCCGCTAGAAGCGCCGGTGATGAAGACGATTTGACTCATGTCGGGTGTCCTGTCGAAGAAGGGCAGGGAAGGTCGGCACGAAAAACGCCCGCACGGAGGCGGGCGTTGGTGGTGGTATCCCGCCCCGGGGCGAGGCCCCAGGCGCGGTCATCCATCAAAGTTTGCGGTCGCGCACTTGCTGGACGAGGTAGTCGAGCGTCTGCGCAGCGCCCACGTTGCTGCCAGCATCGGCCGGCGACGTGGTGTACTTGCCTTGCACCACGATGGTCGGCACACCTTCGATCTTGTACTGATCGGCCAGCTGTGCGGCGCGTTTGGTATTGGAGTTCACGCTGAACGAGTTGTAGGCGTCGCGGAACTGCTTTTCGTCGACGCCGTTGGCGGCCATGAACTTGGCAATGTCGTCCAGCTCCGACATCGAGCGGTAGTTCTTGTGCAGTTGGTCAAACACGCGGTCGTGCAGCGTGCGGCCGCTGGCATCCTTGGCGTCCAGCTTGCCCAGCGCCTCCAGCGTGTAATAGATGCGGGTATGCGGTTCCAGCTTGGCGTTGAAGGCCACCGGCACGCGCTTGATCACCACATCCTTGCCTTGCTTGGCCACCCAGGCCGTCCAGGTGTTTTCAAAGTCGTAGCAATGGGGGCAGCCGTACCAGAAAAACTCCGTGACTTCGATCTTGCCTGCGGGCACGGGCTGCGGCGATTGCAGCACTTTGTATTCCTTGCCGGCGGTGGGCGCGGCTTGGGCCGGCGCGGTCATCAGGAAACCGGCGCCGGTAGCGAGGGCGATCAGGAAAGCAGCGAGTTTTTTCATGGCGAATGGACGAAATAGGCGGGAAAGCCAGGGAAACCGAATCTGTGCAGCCCAAGGCGGGTGCCAGCGTAACTGAATCTCAGGTTTCTGACAGATCACAGCCCGCCGGGTTCAAGCGGGCTGCGTGTTTTCATGTCACTGCTGGCGGGCGAAGCGGATAACCGACGATTCCACGCCCGACGCCTGCAGGCGGCTGCGCACGGCGGTCATCTCGTCCAGCGAGTTGTACGGGCCCATTCGCACGCGGAACATGGTAGCGCCGTTCACTTCACGCTGCGTCACCTTGGCCTCGAAGCCCTGCATGGCAAGGTTGCCCTTCTGGCGCTCGGCATCATCGGCCGATTTGTAAGCGCCCACTTGCAGGAAATAGCCCGTCTTGGCTGCATCCTGGCGCGCGATCTCGGCAATCGGGTCCGCCACGGGTTTCTCGTTGGAGGCCGTTGCGGGCGGCGTGGGCTGGGTGGTCTGCTTGGGCGGGCGCGCGGCAGGCGTGCTGGCCGGCTGCGTGGTCGTGCCAGGTTCGGTCGGGCGGGTGGTAGTAGCTACCGGCGGCGGGGCGTTCGGCTCCGGCACCTGGTCCACCGGCTTGGCCGGCACGCGGCTCCACAGTGGGGCGTTCGGATCGGCGGCCGGGGCGCTGGCCTGCGGTGCGGCCGGCGCGGGCGCGGGCAACGGGTTGACCACAGTGCCAGGCTCGCTCGGCTTGGGCTGCGCGCCGTTGCGCGACACGAACGGCACCGGCGCCTTGGTGATGTACACCGCCACCACCACGGCGATCGCCAAACCGACGATCAGGCCAAGCACCAGACCCAGAAACGTGCCGCCCCGTTGCGAGCGGGCACGGGAAGATTGCGTATTGCGTGCCATGTCCATCCTTCTAGAAGCGCCCGATTATAAGAGCGCCGAGTGTCGTCACTGCGGTCGTCGCTGCGGGCTTTACATCTTTTGAGGCGCGGAGACGCCGATCACCGCCAGCCCGTTGCGCAGCACTTGGCGCGTGGCGGCCAGCAGTGCGAGGCGCGCGCGCTTGACCGTCTCGTCGTCGACCAGCACGCGGTCAGCGTTGTAGAACGCGTGGAAGTCGCCCGCCAAGTCGCGCAGGTAGAAGGCCACGGCGTGCGGGGCCAGCTCGCGTGCGGCATCGGCCAGCATGTCGGGGAAGGCCGCGAGGCGCTGCACCAGGGCGGTTGCCTGGGGGCTGACGTCCGGGCCGGTCACCGCCGCCAGATCGGCGCTGGTGAGCGAGGCGGCATCAACGCCAGCGCGCTCGAACACCGAGCAGATGCGTGCGTGGGCGTACTGCACGTAGTACACCGGGTTCTCGTCGTTCTGCTTGAGGGCGAGGTCCACGTCGAACACGAACTCGGTATCGGCCTTGCGCGACAGCAGGAAGAAGCGCACGGCGTCACGGCCGCGCGTGAAGTGCGACGGCCAGTTCGGCTCGCCGGCTTCTACGCAAGCACGGATGGTGTCGACGCCGGATTCGGCATCGCCGTTGGACCATTCGATCAGGTCGCGCACGGTCACGTACGAACCGGCGCGCTTGGAGATCTTCACCTCCGCGCCGTCCTTCATCACGGTGACCATCTTGTGCAGGACGTAGTCGGGGTAGCCCTTGGGGATGCCGATGTTCAGGCCCTGCAGGCCGGCGCGCACGCGGGCGATGGTGCCGTGGTGGTCGCTGCCCTGCACGTTGATGACCTGCGTGAAGCCGCGACCCCACTTGGTGGTGTGGTATGCCACGTCGGGCACGAAGTAGGTGTAGGCGCCGTCGGACTTGCGCATGACGCGGTCCTTGTCGTCGCCGTCATCGGTCGTGCGCAGCCACAGCGCGCCTTCCTGCTCGTAGGTCTTGCCGGCGGCGATGAGCGCGTCGACGGTCTGCTGCACCTTGCCCTCGGTGTAGAGGGACGATTCCAGGTAGTAGCGGTCGAACTTCACGCCAAAGGCCTGCAGGTCGATGTCCTGCTCGTTGCGCAGGTACGTGACGGCAAAGCGGCGGATGGCCTCGATGTTATCCACGTCGCCGGCGCCCGTCACGGGTTCGCCATCGGAGGCACGTACGGTCTTGCCGGCGAGGTAATCGGCGGCGATGTCGGCAATGTAGTCGCCGTTGTAGGCGGCTTCGGGCCAGTTGGCGTCGCCCGGCTTGAAGCCGCGTGCGCGAGCCTGGACGGAGACGGCCAGGTTGTGGATCTGCACACCGGCGTCGTTGTAGTAGAACTCGCGGTGGACCTTGTGGCCCTGCCAGTCGAGCAGGCTCGCCAGCGCATCGCCCAGCGCGGCCTGGCGGCCGTGGCCGACGTGCAGCGGGCCGGTCGGGTTGGCGGAGACGAATTCCACCAGCACCGGCGCGCCGTCATGCGTGTTGGCCGCGCCAAACCGGTCGCCCTCGGCAAACACAGCGGCAATCACGTCGGCACGCGCGGCGGCCGACAGGCGCAGGTTGATGAAGCCGGGGCCGGCGATTTCCACGGCGGAAACCAGGCGCTGGCCGCGCGCATCGGCGCGGATGGCGTCAGCAATGCTGCCAGCGAGTTCGCGCGGGTTCTTGCCCAGCGGCTTGGCCAGTTGCAGCGCCACGTTACACGCGATGTCGCCGTGCGCGGCTTGCTTGGGGCGCTCCAGGACGATCTCCGGTCGGGCCTGGCCTTCGGGCAGCAGCGAGCCGACGGCGTCGGACAACAATTGGGCGATCGTCTGTTTGTGGGAGGGCAGCATAAAGAAACCATGACGCCGACAGTGCTGAAACCGGTTGAAATCCAGTTTCGGCGCCGCCAGTTGCGTTGTTCGGGGAAAAGTACGAAATTTTATCAGGTGCGCCACGGTCCTAGAGGTATCCGGTCCGCCCCGTGGCAATCTGCGGCTCCACCCAACTCAGGGAAACCACGAAATCATGATCACCTTTACTTCGCACGCTTCGCAAAAGTTTTCCATGCAGAAGGATCTCGCCATGGTGCTGCTGGGCGTGATCGGCAAGACGCTGGGCGAGCGCGGCGTCATCACGCCCGAAGAGATGCCCCACGCCATCGACCGCCTCAAGCGCGCCATCAAGGACGATACGCATCAGGCGCATATCCATGTGGCCGAACTGACCGCCAAGGATGACGAAGACGGCGAGGAAGAGCCGCCGCACCTCGGTCAGCGTGCGTACCCGCTGCTGCACATGCTGGAGGAATCGCTGGCCGAAGAGGCCAATGTGCTCTGGGGCGTCTGAGCTTCGCCCAAAGAAAAGCCCGGCCGCCAAACGGGTTGGTCCGGGCATCTGGCCACGGGGGCCGGTAGCGGGGATGCTGAAGGTGGGGCCGGCGCCTGCCGGTCCCCGCGCCTCCGTAAAGTGTCTGCAGGTTCCTTGTCGAGAGCCGGGTTGGCTCTGCGGCCCGTCGCAAGCGATCTGGCTATTCCGCTTCTGCGCGACGGCTGCCGCCGCCTGCCAGTGCGACGACCAGGCCGATGGCCGCACCGATCGCCACCGCTACCCCAATCGACTTGAATGGCGCCGCGCTGATGGTTTCCTGCGTGCGGCCGAGCGCCCAGTCCATCCGTTCACGTGCCTGATGCGCGCGATCATTGGCGGTATGGCGCAATGCGTCGGCACGCGCCCGCAGTGTGCGGCGGGCGCGACTAGCCTCGGCACTGCCCTCATCCGCGAGGGCTTCGATCGCGTCTTCAAGCGAGTGCAGCAGGCTCTGTACATCTTCCACGGCAGGACGCGCGGCATGGCGAGCGTGATTGACGGCCGCGCTGGTGCCGTTGAGTGCGCGGCGCGCGTGCTCGCTAACGTCTTCGAATCGGTTGCGAATGCGTTGGCTGGCAAAGAGAGACATGGCGAAGCTCCTCGTCGTGGCGCCGCGGCAAGCACGTACCGGCGGCGCAGTGGGTCAGTTGCGATTTCGGCTCCTGCGCATCATGAAAAGGCGGGCCGTCTGCCATGTGAGCTAGCAAGACGTGGGCCGTGCCTTCTCGTCTGCGCAGCCGGTGCTAATCAACCGCCTTGAAGATCGTGACGCCAAGCACCAGGAACAGCACGAACAGCACGACAAAGATGAAGAACAGGATCTTGGCGATGCTCGCCGCGCCCGCGGCAATGCCGGTAAAACCCAGTACGCCGGCCACCACAGAAACGATGGCGAAAATGAGTGCCCACTTCAGCATGTTGTTGCCTCCGGATAGGGGGGTGGAATGTGGTGTATCGCAGAGAGGATGTGTCTTGTGCTGCATTGCGCCAGGACCAGGCTCCCTGTTGGCGTATTCCCAAGCACACCGCGTGCCTGGGCGGGTGCGTCCTAGGTGTCGCCCGGCTCGCCCACGGGGTATCATGGGCATTGCCATAAAAAAACACACGCAACGTGCGCCGCGTCGGGCGGCCGGATGCGTTTCATGCGTTCACATGGGTCTGCATGCCATGCGGTCATCCTTGCGCTCCACCCTGCTGCTCGCCGGCGGCATTCTGCTGACGCTGGGCGTGCTGATTGCCTCGGAGACGGGCAACATCCGCCTGAGCCAAGGGTATCGGCAGGTGATCCAGTCGCAGCAGGCAGAAACCGCCATCAACGAACTGCTCGCCGAACTCGTCAACGCCGAGGCCGGGCAGCGCGGCTTCCTGCTCACGGGCAAGGACGAATACCTCGACCCGTACAACAAGGCGATTCCGCACATCCACGCATTGATGGCGGAGATCCGCGATCACTACGCCAACGATCCAGAAGCACTCAAGCTGTTCTCGGAGACCGCGCTGCAGGTCAGCCGCAAGCTCACGGAGATGGAACTCACGCTGATCTACGGCAAGCGTGACTTGGAGGTGGCGCTCGACCTCGTGCGTACCGATTTCGGCAAGGCTTCGATGGAAGCCGTGCGTCAGGGCCTGGACCGGCTGCGCCAGCGCGAGATCGGCACCGTGGCCCGCAGCCTGGAGCACGCCGAGCGCGATCTGGCGCTCTCGCGTTACGGCATCGCGCTCATCACCGCAGTCAACATCATCTTGCTGGTGACGCTGGGCATGCAGCACGCCAAGCGTCTTGCCGCCACCGAGCAGGAGCGCGACCTGCTCGAAGAGGAAAGCCAGAAGCTCGACCGCATGGTGCGCGAACGCACGCGCCAGCTGTCCGACCTGGCCGCCCACTTGCAGCGCGTGACCGAAGACGAGAAGACGCGCCTTGCGCGCGAGTTGCACGACGAGCTGGGGGCCATCCTCACCGCCACCAAAATGGACTTGCACTGGCTGCGCTCACGCATCACGTCCATCGAGCCGGCCGTTGGTGAAAAAATTACGCGCGTGATGTCGCATGTGGACCAGGGCATCCAGATCAAACGTCGCCTGATTGAGGACCTGCGCCCGACCATCCTGCTCAACCTGGGTTTGGTTGAAGCGCTCTCGCAGTTGACCGAGGACGTTGGCGTGCGCAACGGCTGGCATACCGAGGTCAGCCTGCCTGATGAGATGCCCAAGCTCACCGACGATGCGGCGATCGCTCTGTATCGCATCGTGCAGGAGTCGCTGACCAACGCCTCGAAGTATGCGCATGCGACGACGGTGTCCGTGGCGCTCGATGCCAGCGAAGAGGGCGTGCGCCTGCGCGTGCGCGACAACGGCCGTGGCTTTCCGGCCGACATCGAACGCCGTCGCATGGTGGGCCATCACGGCCTGCTGGGCATGGAGCAGCGCGCCATTGCGCTGGGCGGCACGTTGACCATCGATTCGACGCCCGGCGGTGGTGTGACCATCATTGCCGAGTTGCCGCCCACTGACGCGGTGTTCTATCGCGAGGGCGTTAGCGACAGCGGGCCTGCTGGTCCGCACACACTGCCCGGTGGTGTGGCACCAGGCCCGGGCGAGGGCGGCGCGCTGGTCTGAAAAGTAGGGCAACAGAAAAGCAAAAGCCCCTTAACCAGGTTAAGGGGCTTTTTTCATGCGCGCCTTACAACGCGGCGCTTACATCTTCTGCTTGACATCGTCGGCGGCGTTTTCCAGCTTCTGGCCGCCATTCTGGATGTCCTTACCGGCACCCGCCATGGTGTTGCAGCCGGCCAGGAAGATGCACGTCAACGCAATTGCAGCACACAGGGTCTTCATGAAACGCTCCTTGTGGGGGTCGAAAGCAATGTGGGCGATGTTCGGTTTCGCAGCATGGCGGCCGCTGGCGGGCAGGTCTCAGGCGTGCGGATGGTGCACGGTCTGCTGACGGGGGCGTGCCACGCCGGCACGTTCTTCGATGACCTCGAACACCTTGTCGAGTTCGAGCGACTTGTCGAAGAAGTAGTTGGCGCCAGCTTCAAAGCAGCGCTGCCGGTAGGTCGGCACCTGCGCGTGATTGGTGTAGACGATACGCACGCTGGGCGATGCTTGATCGCGCAACGTCTGGAGGACTTTGAAACCATTCCCCTGGCGCAATTGCAGATCGACGATCACGACATCGTAATGGCCTTGCGCCAGTTGGCGCAGCGCCAAATCTTCCGTGTCGGCCCATTCGACAACCGCGACGAAAGCGGATGCCTTGAGGTACTCCAGCACCATGCCGCGAAGCACAGGGGAGTCCTCGATGAGGAGGACGCGCAATCCACGGGCGGAGAGGGTAACAGCTTGATCCAGCATGCGTTGATGGTAGCCAGCGGGCCGCCCGGGTGGTATCAGGCGTTGTCCTACATGCCAACAGGATTTCTGGCCGGTTAGCCCTTTGGGCGGGCCGTGTTGCCTTGGTTTTCCATCCGGTGAAGCGTCACTCCACCAGGCCGTTCTTGATGGCGTAATAGGTCAGGTCGGCATTGGACTTCATGCCCATCTTTTCCAGAATGCGGGTGCGGTAGGTACTGACCGTCTTGACGCTCAAAAACAGCTCTTCCGCGATGATCGACACCGATTGCCCGCGCGCGAGCTTGCAGAAGATCTGGAATTCGCGCTTGGACAGCGTCTGGTGCAAGGGCTGGTCTGTCGGCTTTTCCAGGCCGCCGATCAGCAGTTCGGCGACGGTCGGGCTCACATAGCGGCGGCCCTGCGACACGGTGCGGATGGCCTTGACGAGCTCATCCGGCGCACTTTCCTTGGTCAGATAGCCTGAAGCACCGGCGCGGATCAGGTTGATCGCGTACTGGTCTTCCGGAAAGGTGGACAGGATCAGCACAGGCAGATCCGGATGGCGTTGGCGTGCCAGCTTGAGCGTATCGATGCCGTTGCGGTCGGGCATGGAGATGTCGAGTACGACCACGTCGAAGGCGCCGGTGCGGAGTTGCTCCATCACCTCTTCCCCGCTCGCTGCTTCCCCTGCAACTTCGATGTCCCGCTCTTCAGACAAAAACTGCCGAAGGCCGGCGCGGACGATTTCATGGTCGTCCGCAATCAGGACGCGAATCATGCTGCTCCTCGTGGACGGCACGCCCAGCAGATGCCGGTGCGCGCGCTGCGCTTGTTGGTTCGATGCGACAGCAATTGTATCGGACTGTGGCGTGAAACCGGAGTCGCCTGCGTGTTCGATTCGCCTCGCCGGTTCCGGCGGTTTTCTCTGGGCTTCCATCGGCGCCTACGAGTGTGATCGAGTCGCAACATGCAGGGGGCGCTCAGAAAAAAGAAAACGGGGCGGTGGTATCCGCCCCGTGATGGCCACTGCGTACTGACGCCAGGTTTGGAGCCCGGCGCCCGTCCGGCTGGCTTACTTGCTCTGCGCTGCCGCGCCGGCGTTCACGCTGGCGTTGACGCTGGTGCTGCCGGTAGCGTCTGCCTTGGCAGCCTTCACTGTCTTGTGGGCCGACTTTTCAGCCTTGCCGACCGACTCGCCGACCTTGTCTGCAGTCTTGTCCACGCCGGCTTCAGCCTTGGCCTTGTGCTCGTGTGCAGCCTTGGCGCCGTGTTCGGCCTTGGTGGTCAGTTGGTGCTTGGCGGCGTCGGTGTCGAGCTTGGCACCGGCATCGGCCTTGAGACCCGTGCCGACATTGGCTTGCGCCGGTTGGGCAGCAGCAGGAGCGACGGCTGCCGTGCCGTTGGCTTGCACGCCAACATTGGCCGACGGGGTTTGTGCGTTGGCGTAAGCCGAAGCAGCAGCGATAGCGATGGCGGACAGGGAGATCAGCAGCTTGTTCATGGAGAGACTCCTTTTGTTCTCTGAACGGCCACGCGAGGGATTCGTCGCGGCATCGCTCTGTGTGTTGAGCGAATGGGTTCAGTGTATGGAGCCCTTCCGGTTACGACTGTTAGGGGGTGTAAGCCTTTGTAATGAAAGCATCACCCCTCTTGAAATGCCTGCAAAGCCAATGCTGGCAAGGCTTCACAGTCGTAAGACATGGCGAACGATTCGCCATGTTCTAAACGTCTTGTCACAGATTAGAGATTCGGCGCGAGGGCGCGCTCCACAAACAGGCGGTCTTCACCGCTGCGGGCGACCATATCGTCCACCTGATCCTGGCCGATCTTGCCCAGCGTGAAGTACGTGCTCTCCGGGTGCGACAGATAGAAGCCCGACACGGAGGCGGCTGGCGTCATCGCCAGCGCTTCGGTCAGGTCCATGCCGATCTCCTGCGCGTCGAGCACGCGGAACATGTCGCGCTTGACGGTGTGTTCCGGGCAGGCCGGGTAGCCGGGTGCGGGGCGGATGCCCTTGTATTCCTCGCGGATGAGCGCGTCGTTGTCGAGCGTTTCTTCCGGCGCGTAGCCCCACAGGTCGCGGCGCACGCGGGCGTGCAGGCATTCGGCAAAGGCTTCGGCAAAGCGGTCGGCCAGGGCCTTGAGCATGATTGCGCTGTAGTCGTCGTGATCAGCTTCAAAAGCGGCTTCACGCTTTTGGACCCCGATGCCGCCGGTGACCGCAAACAGGCCGATGTAGTCGGCAATGCCGGTGCTCTTGGGCGCGATGAAGTCCGCCAGGCAGCGGTTCGGGCGCATCACGCCGTCAATGATTGGGCGCTCGCTCTGCTGGCGGATGTTGCGCCAGGTAAGCGCGACTTCCGAGCGCGATTCGTCGGTGTAGATCTCGATGTCGTCGTCGTTGACGGTGTTGGCGGGCAGCAGCGCGATCACGCCGTTGGCCGTGAGCCAGCGCCCGGCGATCAGGCGCGCGAGCATGCTCTTGCCATCCGAGAACACCTTGCGGGCCGATTCACCGACGATCTCGTCGTTGAGGATGTCGGGGAATTTGCCGGCCAGGTCCCACGTCTGGAAGAACGGGCCCCAGTCGATGTACTGCGCGAGCTCGTTCAGGTCGTAGTTCTTGAACACGCGGCGGCCGATGAACTTGGGCTTGGGCGGCGTGTAGTTCGACCAGTCGATCTTCGTCTTGTTGGCGCGCGCCGCAGCCAGCGACACCATCGGCTGCGCCTTCTTGTTAGCGTGCTGGGTGCGGATGCGGTCGTAATCCGCATGCAGCTCTTCGACGTAGCGCGCGGCGCCTTCGTCCGACAGCAGGCTCGACGCCACGCTCACCGAGCGCGAGGCGTCCGGCACGTAGACCACGGGGCCTTCGTAATTCGGGGCGATCTTCACGGCGGTGTGCACGCGGCTCGTGGTCGCGCCGCCGATCAGCAGCGGAATCTTCTTCACGCGGAAGTAGTCATCGCGCTGCATCTCCGAGGCCACGTAGGCCATCTCTTCGAGCGACGGCGTGATCAGGCCCGACAGGCCGATGATGTCCGCGCCTTCCACCTTCGCCTTCGCCAGAATCTCGTTGCACGGGACCATCACGCCCATGTTCACGACTTCAAAGTTGTTGCACTGGAGCACGACCGTGACGATGTTCTTGCCGATGTCGTGCACATCGCCCTTGACCGTGGCGATGACGATCTTGCCGCGCGAGCGTACGTCGCCGCCGGCCGCGGCAATTTGGCGCTTCTCTTCTTCGATAAACGGAATCAGATGGGCCACGGCCTGCTTCATCACGCGGGCCGACTTCACCACCTGCGGCAGGAACATCTTCCCGGCGCCGAACAGGTCGCCGACGATGTTCATGCCGTCCATCAGCGGGCCCTCGATCACCTGGATCGGACGGCCACCGGCGGCAAAGATTTTCGCGCGGACTTCTTCGGTGTCTTCGACCACGAAGTCGGTGATGCCGTGCACGAGCGCGTGGGCGAGGCGCTTTTCCACCGGTTCCTGGCGCCAGGCGAGGTTCTCTTCGCGCTTGGTGCCGCCGCCCTTGTAGCGGTCGGCAATTTCCAGCAGGCGGTCGGTCGCATCCGGACGGCGGTTGAGCACCACGTCTTCCACGCGGTCGCGCAGTTCGGCGTCGAGGTTCTCGTACACGCCCAACTGGCCCGCGTTGACGATGCCCATGTCCATGCCCGCCTGAATCGCGTAGTACAGGAACACGGTGTGGATCGCCTCGCGTACCACGTCGTTGCCACGGAACGAGAACGACACGTTCGATACGCCGCCGCTCACCTTCGCGTATGGCAGGTTCTGCTTGATCCAGCGCGTTGCTTCAATGAAGTCGACCGCGTAGTTGTTGTGTTCCTCGATACCGGTGGCGACCGCGAAGATGTTCGGATCGAAGATGATGTCTTCCGGCGCAAAGCCGACTTTTTCGACCAGGAAGTCGTAGCTGCGTTTGCAGATCTCGGTCTTGCGCTGGTACGTGTCAGCCTGGCCCTTCTCATCGAAGGCCATCACCACGGCGGCGGCGCCGTAGCGTTTGATCAGCTTGGCGTGGTGCGCGAACTGTTCCTCGCCTTCCTTGAGCGAGATCGAGTTGACGATCGCCTTGCCCTGCACGCACTTCAGACCCGCCTCGATCACGTCCCACTTGGACGAGTCGATCATGATTGGCACGCGCGCAATGTCGGGCTCCGAGGCGATCAGATTCAGGAAGCGCACCATCGCCGCCTTGGAATCGAGCATCGCCTCGTCCATGTTGATGTCGATGACCTGCGCGCCGTTCTCGACCTGCTGGCGCGCCACGGCCAGCGCCTCGTCGAACTGGCTGTTCAGGATCATGCGCGCGAACGCCTTGGACCCGGTGACGTTGGTGCGCTCGCCGACGTTGACGAACAGCGTGCTCTCACCGATGTTGAACGGTTCGAGGCCAGAGAGGCGCATGGGGTGGTCGGTCATGATGGTGCGGGAGTTCGGTCAGGCGGGGGCGTGTTCGCCCAGCTTCAACAGGTTGCCGTGCGGGTCGATCACGTAGAGCTCTTTCATGCCCCACGAGCGCACCGCCGGCGGCGCGAGATCAAGCCCGCGCGCGGTGAATTCTTCAAACAGCGCCTGCGTGTTCGGCACACGCAGGTAGCACGAGGTGTTCTCGGCAATGCGGCGGTCGTCGCACGGCCAGAAATGGATTTCGGCGCCATCGCGCTGCACGATCAGGTAGTCCTCGACCAGCAGCGCCTGCGTAAAGCCGAGCCGCTCCGTGTAGAAGCGGGCCGACTCCTGCAGGTCCAGCGAGGCCAGGACGGGGATCGTGCTGTCGATGCGCGCGGTCATTGCGAACCTCAGGCGGCGTCTTTGTACTGGCCCGGCCAGCCGCGCGGCTTGCGATTGGCGACGCGGTCCGCAATCGCCTTGATGTGTTCGGGCGTGGTGCCGCAGCAGCCGCCCACCAGGTTCACCAGGCCAGCGGCGGCAAATTCGTCGACCAGGCTGGAGGTGACGTCGGGCGTTTCATCGAAGCCCGTGTCGCTCATCGGGTTGGGCAGGCCGGCATTCGGGTAGCACGACACGGCAACGTCGCAAATCTTCGCCAGCTCAGCAATGTACGGACGCATCAGGGCGGCGCCCAGCGCGCAGTTCAGACCGAAGGTGATCGGCTTGGCGTGGCGCAGGCTGTTCCAGAACGCTTCCACCGTCTGGCCCGAGAGAATGCGGCCGGACGCGTCGGTGACGGTGCCGGAGATCATCACCGGCACGCGCTCGCCGGTGTCTTCAAACAGCTGGTCGATGGCGAAGAGTGCCGCCTTGGCGTTGAGCGTGTCGAAGATCGTCTCGACCAAAAACACGTCCGCGCCGCCTTCGAGCAGCGCCTTGCCCTGTTCGTAGTACGCGTCGCGCAGTTGGTCAAAGCTCACGTTGCGCGCGCCCGGGTCGTTCACGTCGGGCGAGATGCTGGCGGTCTTGGGCGTCGGGCCGAAGGCGCCAGCCACGAAGCGTGGGCGCTCGGGCGTGCTGTACTTGTCGCAGGCTTCGCGCGCGATGCGGGCGGCCACGACATTCATCTCGTAGGCCAGGTCCGCCATCTTGTAGTCTTCCTGCGCGATGGTGGTCGCGCCGAAGGTGTTGGTTTCGATCAGGTCCGCACCGGCGGCCAGGTATTGCTCGTGAATCTCGCGGATGACCTCGGGGCGCGTCAGCAGCAGCAGCTCGTTGTTGCCCTTCACGTCGATCGGGTGATTGGCGAACCGCTCGCCGCGGTATTGCGCCTCATTCAGCTTGTAGCGCTGGATCATGGTGCCCATTGCGCCGTCCAGGATCAGGATGCGCTCGCGCAGCAGCGCGGGCAGGTTGGCGGCACGGGTGTAGGGCAGGGGCGCGGTCATGGGGAGACTCCGAGGTGCAGCGGCCGGTCAGATATTCAAAATTTGCGGCCAAAGGCGAATTTTACCAGTCGCATCAATGACTTGCCGCCGTTGTGGGCAATCGCGCTCCTATAATCCACATTACGCCATTTGCCCCGCCCTGATAGCCGCCATGCAACTGCTCGATCCCACCGACGCCCACGCCTTTCTGCAACGTACGCCCGCAGCGCTGTTCATCGACTGCCGCAGCGAAATGGAACATCTGTTTGTCGGCCATCCGGTCGGCTCGCACCATGTTTCGTGGAACGACGGTCCGCACTGGGAGGTGAATCCGGAGTTCGTGCCGACCGTGCGCAAGCTTTCCGGACACGGTACCGATCGCCCGATCGTGCTGATCTGCCGCAGCGGCAATCGCTCGTCGGCAGCGGCGCATGCGCTGGAGGAGGCGGGGTTCCGCGATGTCCGTGTCGTTCGTCACGGGTTTGAGGGCGATCTGGATGGCACGCGCCATCGCAACACGCTCAATGGCTGGCGCCACGCAGGCATGCCGTGGGAGCAGTGCTAGGCCGCAGTTAGCCGGACGCTATCAATGCGATAGTTGCCTTACACATGAAAAAACGCCCGGCGGCACCATGCTCCGGGCGTTTTTCTTGTTCGTTGGGCGGGCGCGGTTAGCGCAGTTGGATAACCTCGCCGCCACCTCGATGCACGCTGTTTAGTGCATCGTCACCGGCTGCGTCATCACCGAGTCGAACTTGCCGAGAAAGTCGTCGACTTCTTCTGCGGTTGGTTCACTGGCGATCAGGCGTTTCACATCTTCACGGAAATGCTCGGCAAGCTCGCCGCCGAGGAAGATTTCACGCTTGAGGTTCTTGTCGACGATTTCGTAGCCGCCTGCGGCAAGCATGGCGTGTTGGCCGTCTACACCGAACTCGACAACACAGTAGTTGTCGCTGTTGTAGATCATTTGCATGGTGCACCTCCGAGGCGTCAATCGTCTTGCTGTTGTGGGGACTGCTCTACTGCTGCACCGGGTAGATGGGGCTCGCGATCCTGACTTCAAGGGCCGATCATTTCCCGCGTTCCAGATCGTGGTTTGCCCCATCTACTCCTTGGGCCTAATCATTGGTCATAAAGTTCGCGAACGCGAGGCGGAATGTGTGACGTGCGTTGTTATCGCGTAACAAGACCTTTCCATGTCTGCATCGAAAGGCGCAAGCCGTTGTCCGCCATTCGGCGGGTAGACGACGGGCGGTGTGCGTGGCGCCTGCAACTACCGGCAGGGCAAACATCCGTCAGGGCGTTTCACACTGGCTGCCGCAGCCTGCGTGTCCGAGGAATTCATCCAGATCGGTGAGAAAGGCCTCGTCCTGTTCGATGGGGGCGAGATGGGCTGCGCGTGGCATCACTTTCAAGCGCGCGTTCGGAATGCGCGAAGCCATCTCGCGTGCCACTTCCACGGGAGCGCCGGCATCTTCTTCACCCGTCATGACAAGTGTGGGACAGGCAATGCGTGCGAGCCCGCTGCGCGTGTCGAGTGCCTTGATGGCGAGGCAGGCGCCAACGTAGCCGTGCGGCGGCGTGGCACGCAGCAGGGTGCGGATGCGCTCGGCCACATCGGGATGCGCTTCACGGTAGGGCGCGGTCAGCCAGCGTTGCAGCGTGGGTTCGACGATGCCAGCCATGCCGTGCGCCTCGACCTGGCCGATGCGTTCGTCCCACATCGCATGCGCTGTCACCGGTGTGACACACACGGTGTCACACAGCGTGAGTGAGAGCAGCCGCTCCGGATGCCGCACGCCCATGAGCTGCGCGACCATGCCGCCCATCGACAGCCCGATGAAGTGCACCTGCTGAATCGAAAGTGCGTCAAGCAGGCCGGCCGCATCGTCGGCCATCTGGAACAGCGTGTAGGCGCCATGCGGAGCGGTGGTCTTGCCGTGCCCGCGCGCGTCGTAGCGCAGCACGCGGTGGCGCGCGGCAAGGTGCTGGGTGATGCCGTCCCACAGTTGGTGGTCAACGCCCAGCGCGTGCGCAAGCATGACCCAGGGGCCATCGACACCGTCGATGCGGTAGTGGATGTCGATGCCGTTGGCGTGCACGGTGCCGGAGCTGGAGACCGCGTTGGCGCTCATGGTTGGCCTCCTTCCTGGGATTGATAGACGAGCTCGAACTGCATGCCGTTGGGCTCGGTCTGGCGCAGGCGCACGGGCAGCCAGCCGCGCTCGGCAGACAGCCAGATTTCGACGCGCCGCTGATCGCCCTCGCGACGCGGCAGCCGCACGAAGTGCTGTGCACGGATCGCGCCCTCGGGTGTGTCGATGGTGTCTTCGCCCGCGCGCTGCACGCGCGCAACTTCCACGCTGTCGGTATCGGCGATGGGGATTTCCAGTGTCAGGCCCGGGCTGATGAAGCGCTCGGGGTTGCTGCGCGCCAGCCCCGTCAGTTGCAGGAACACGCTGAAGCGATCTTGCGTGCCCATCGGCAGCGGCAGCACATTGGGTGTGCGCGTGAATGTGATGGTGGGGGCGCCCGCTGTGCCGGACGCCGGTGCCGCCTCGGCGTAGTGGAAGGTCGTCACGTCGGGTTGTCGGCGCCCGCGCACTTCTTCGTACCGTGCCGGGGTCAGGCCATATGTATCGATCGTGCCATTGCTGCGGAAGGTCAGGGACCCGAAGAACAGCGGCAGCGGAATGTCGACCGATAGCGTGTAAGTTTTGCCGTCCGTGGTCCAGCGGATCACACCATCTTCATTGCGCACACCGTTGACGTAGGTGGCGTAGTGCAGGGTGGCCGAGGGCGGCGGAGAGAAGCTCGCTTCGGATGCGGCCGGCGCGCTGCCTTGTCCACCCTCGCCACTCAGGTCGCGGACCATGCCGGTGTCGGCAGAGGCGCCTGCGGCGGCCCCCATCGGGATGTCAGCATCTTCTGGGGCCGGCACTGCTGCCGGCGCAGGCTGGGGCGGTGCCGAGCGCGGCTTGGGCGGCGTGGGTTTCGGCTGCGCCTTGGCGGCGGGTGGTGTTGGCGGCTTGACGGGTTCCGGCTGCAGCAGCAAGGTCGGAATGATCTGTTCCGGTTCCGGCGGCCACGCCATCTGGTGGCTGTGGGCGATCCACACGACGGCAATGCCGTGTGCCACCAGCACGGCCAGTGCGATCAGCCCCCAGCGGCGCCAGTGGCGTGCGCGCACGGCCGTTCGGTCTTCAGGGCTGCGAGGCAAGGGGGGCAACGTATCCAAGGTCGGCGGAAAGCTGTTGTGCGGCCTGCCGCAAGCGCCGCTCCAGCGGACTGCTCCACGTGGTGTCGAAGGTGCTCTGTGCGCCCAGGGCGATCAGTACGAGACACAACTGGCCGTTGGCGTCGAACACCGGCAGCGACATCGCGTTGATACCCGGCAGCACACCGCCGTGGATGCGCGAGGCGCCGTGCGCGCGCACGTCCGCGCACAGGGCGTCGTAGGCCTCAAGTGTGCGCGGCAGTTCGGGGTTGTCGTCCACGCTGTTGTCATGCTTGGCGGCGGCGCGTTCCAGCTCGCGCTGGATGAAGGGCAGCGTCTGCGCGCGTGGCAGGTAGGCGCCGAACACGCGGCCCGTGGCCGAGTTGAGCATCGGCATCACATCGCCCAGGCGCAGGCTGACCGTGACGGGGTGGCTGGCCTCTTCCCAGTGCACGATGACCGGGCCCAGGTTGCCCCACACGGCCAGGCCGATGGTGTGGTCGATCTCGTCGCGCAGCGCGGCAGCAGCGGGGCGGGCGCGGCGCATCGGGTCTTGCCGGTTCAGGCTCACCAGGCCCATTTCCAGCGCAAAGGGCCCGAGGTCGTAGCGGCCCTCGGGTGTTTGCGTGACCAGCCCGAGGCGCGCGAAGCTCACCAGATAGCGGTGGGCCTTGGCCGGGTTCATCGGCGCGGCGCGCGCGAGGTCGCGCAGCATCATCGGACCATTGGTGTGCGTGAGCACGTCTAGCAGCCGGAAGCCGACCTCGATGGACTGGATGCCCGAGCGCGCAGGCAACTCGTCGGATATGAGGTCGGACGCGATGTCGCCGTCAACATCGGTCTCCAGGTCGAGATCAGCGTCGGTGGGCAGCGTGGACATGGGGCAGGTGCGGTGGATCGGTTCGGCCCAGTTTAGCCGATGCAAGGTGTACCATCCGCGCAGCCTTTCTCTGCACACGACGCCCATGAAACTCGCCACCCTCAAGGATGGCTCGCGCGACGGCCAACTGGCCGTGGTCTCGCGCGACCTGAAGACCGCACACTACGCCACGCACATCGCCGGGACGCTGCAACGCGTGCTCGACGACTGGGTCTTCTATGCACCGCAACTGCAGGAACTGTACGAGCAGCTCAACGCCGGCCGTGCCCGGCATCCGTTTGCGTTTAACGCGGCCAATTGCATGGCGCCGCTGCCGCGCGCCTACCAGTGGGCGGACGGCTCGGCCTATGTGAACCACGTGGAACTGGTGCGCAAAGCCCGTGGCGCCGAGATGCCCCCCGAGTTCTGGACCGACCCGCTGATGTACCAGGGCGGCTCCGATGACCTGGCTGGCGCGCATGACCCCATCGTCTGCCGTAGCGAGGCCTTCGGCATCGACTTCGAGGCCGAGGTGGCCGTCATCACCGGCGACGTGCCGATGGGCACCGAGGCCGCCGCTGCCGCCGAGAGCATCCGGCTGATCGTGCTTGCCAATGACGTATCGCTGCGCAACCTGATTCCGGCGGAACTCGCCAAGGGTTTCGGCTTCTTCCAGAGCAAGCCGGCGACGGCGTTCTCGCCCGTGGCCGTTACGCCCGACGAGCTGGGCGATGCCTGGCGTGAGCGCAAGGTCCATCTGCCGATGACGGTGCGCTGGAACAACAAGAAGGTCGGCCAGCCCGAGTGCGGCACCGACATGGTGTTCGACTTCGGCCAGCTGATCGCGCATATCTGCAAGACGCGCAACGTGCGTGCGGGCAGCATCGTCGGATCGGGCACCATCTCCAACGTGGACCGCAGCAAGGGGTACGCCTGCATCGCTGAGAAACGCATGCTGGAAACCATCGAATCCGGCGCGCCCATTACAGAGTTCATGCGCTATGGCGATACGGTAAAGATCGAGATGTTCGACGCCAACGGCGTATCGATTTTCGGGGCGATCGACCAGGAAGTCGTCGCGCCCGGCACGCAGAACTGAGCATTACGCTGATTCAGGTGCAGCCTTTGCACGGCGCCCGCGCTTGGGTTGCGCAGCACCGGCCGTCATGGCCTGACCGTGGTAGCCCAGGCGCAGCGACAGCGCCCGTCCGGCCTCGCGCAATAGCCGTGAGGCTGGCCCCTCCAGGGTGGCATCGAACACGCTGGACAACCCCAGCGCGGTGATGGCTCCCGCCAGTTTGCCTTGTGCATCCAGCACCGGCACGGCCACCGAGTCGATCCCGTTGATGAGCGTGCCGGCGATGCGCGCCACGCCTTCGTGCCGCACCGTCTGCCAGCGTGCGCGGCAGTTCAGCCAATCGGTCAGGCCGGCCTTGCCGGCGCCGGGGCCGCGCAGCTCGCGGTCGATGAGCGAAACGATCTGGATTTCGGGCATCCAGGCGGCGCACGCCTGGCCCGTCGCCGAGTTCAGCAGCGGCATGGCCGAGCCGACGCGCACGTTGACCGTCACCGGCCGCCCGCCGTCTTCCCAGCGCACGATGACCGGGCCGCGCTCGGTCCAGATCGAGAGGAACACGCTCTCGTTCAGCCGCTCGGCCAGCTTGGGCAGCATGTTGCTGCCTTCGCGCACGAAGTCCACGTCCGACAGCGCCGACAGCCCCACCTGCAGTGCCTGCGCCCCCAGCCGGTAGCGTGCCGAGGCCGGGTCCTGCTCGACAAAGCCCATGCGCTCCAATGACACCAGATAGCGATGCACCTTGGCACGCGGCATGCCGAGCTGCCGGCCCAGCTCGGAGACGGCGTGTGCGCCGCCCGTGCGCGCCATCTCCGAGAGCACCGTCAGCGCGATTTCGGCGGACTGGATGCCGGCGCTGGTGCGCTCGGGGGGCGCATGTTCGTCCAGCGGTTCCGCGGGCAGTTCGTCGGGGGATTCGCCAATCGGCAGGGTGTCTTCAGGAAGCATCTTGAAGTCTCGGGTGTCGCTTTATAAGATACGCGTTACGTAAAAAGATACAACCAGCGCGGCGGCCCTGCGCGCTGGAAAAGACACCGAGAACCCCGGAGACGCCATGAAGCTGTCGATCTTTTCCGTGCAGGACCACTATCCGGACCGGCACCGCAGTCTGCCGCAACTCTACGCAGACGTCATCGCCCAGGCGCGCCATGCGGAGGCGCTGGGCTACGACACCTTCTGGGTGGCGGAGCACCACTTTCACGAATACGGCGCCGTACCCAATCCAGCGGTCTTCCTGTCGCACCTGGCCGCGCACACGCATCGGCTGCGGCTGGGCACCGCCATCTCCATCCTCACGTTTCACCATCCGGCCACCGTGGCCGAGAACTACGCGATGGTCGACGCGCTCTCGGGCGGGCGGCTGTCGCTGGGCGTGGGCTCGGGGTATCTGAAGCACGAGTTCGAGGGCTACGATGTGGACCCGGCCATCAAGCGCGAGCGCTTTGATGAGGCGCTGATGCTGGTCCAACGTTTGCTCGCGGGCGAGCGCGTGCGCCACGAAGGCCAGTTCCACACGCTGCGCGACGTGCGCCTGAACGTGCTGCCTGTGCAGGCTACGGTGCCGATCCACGTGGCGATCCTGCGGCGCGAGGCGGCGTACCACATCGGCCGGCAGGGGCGGCGCATGTTGTTCGTGCCGTATGCGTCGGTGGAGGGCTTCGACGAGATTCGCTTGCTGATGGACGACTACCGGCGCGGTTTGGCGGAAGCCGGCATCTACGACACGCGTGGCATGGCGGCGGTGGCGCTGCATACGCATGTCGGCCCGACGGAAGCGGCGGTGCGCGAGGCTGCTGCAGCGCCGTTCGACCTGTATGTCGCGACGCGGCTCTATGCGCGCCGGCAAACGTATGACGACGTGTTGGCGAGCGGGCTGTCCCTGTTCGGCACACCGGATGCGGTGGCCGACAAGCTCGCGCGGTTGTCCGACATGGGCGTCGATCACGTCATGGCGCTGCATAACTTCGGTCTGATGCCGCAGGCGGTCGTGCTCGAATCGATGCGCGCATTGATGGAAGAGGCATTGCCGCGCGCTGGATTGACGGCACTGGCGGCGTAGTGCCACGGCTGGACACGCTGCGGCAATCGCTCCTGTTCTCAT
This sequence comes from Ralstonia sp. AU12-08, assembly GCF_000442475.1. Taxonomy (NCBI): domain Bacteria; kingdom Pseudomonadati; phylum Pseudomonadota; class Betaproteobacteria; order Burkholderiales; family Burkholderiaceae; genus Ralstonia; species Ralstonia sp. AU12-08. The sequence goes on from NZ_ASZV01000042.1 coordinate 29,032, forward strand.
TCAGGCGGCGCGGCCCTAGAATCACGGCCGAACGCAAATGAGGACGCGCCATGGAGCTACGTTTCCGGATCAGTGCCGAGCAATGCCAGGCGCTGGCGGACCGCATCACAGCCAATCGCATCACGCGGCTGGAAAGCCGGCAGGCCGCTGAACGGATTCGTATCGAGGCGTTCCTGCTGCGCTGGCTGCCGCTTGGGTTTCTGGTGGTCCCCCTTGTGATTCCCGTTTGGGGGCCGCTGGCTGGGCCACCGGGTCACCTGTTCAGCATCGAGTACCTACTGGTCTCGCTGTTCTATGTTGTGTTCTGGTGGTTCTGCCGCGCAGCGCTGACGCGTTTCACCGTACGTCTGGGCTTGAGGTTCAGGTCGAAAGTTGAGCTGGCCATCGCCCCCTTTGTCGCGCGCATCATTCGGCGGTCGGTCCGACGCAGCGTGGCGCGCCTAGAGGGGCTCCACCGCTGGGAGCTGTCACCGGCCGCGCTATCGGTGCAGGGGCCGACCGGCAAGACGGCGGTGATCCCGTGGCAGAAGGTCGCGCGCCTGCATGACCTGGGCGATTTCTATCAACTCTTCACGCGCACGTCGTCGCGCCTTGGGCTGGCGTACTACCTGGCCAAGTCCAGTGCGGAAATGGATGCCGGCGCCTACGGCGACGCATTGCGCCAACTGGGCGAGCGTGTGCCGGAGCAAACAGCGGCAGCCTAAGCAGGCGCTGGATGCCCGGGCGCACCCGCATCGCCAAACCGCCGCAAAACCGCTACGCTTTCTCCCAAAACCACGGGAGGAGACACCCATGCGGCGACTGATGCAGCGACCGAATTGGCGATATGCAGGCGTAGTTGTTGGTTTTGCATTGCTTTCATCCACTGCGCTTGCGGACATCCGCATCGGCGTGACGGTGTCTGCCACGGGGCCGCAGGCATCGCTGGGGTTTCCCGAGAAGAACGCTACCAAGCTGTGGCCGCATGAGATTGCGGGTGAGAAGGTCGAGGTCATCGTGCTCGACGACGCCTCCGACACTACGCGCGCCGTTACCAACACGCGCAAGTTGATGACCGAGTCCAACGTGGACCTGATCGTCGGCTCGTCCACCACGCCCAACACGCTGGCGATGATCGACGTGGCGGCCGAGGGCAAGACGCCGGTGATCTCGTTGGCGTCGTCGGCCCGGCTGATCGAACCGATGGATGCGCAGCGCCGCTGGATCTTCAAGACACCGCATTCGGATTCGCACATGGCGTCGCTCATCGCCGAGCACGCCGCCGCCCATGGCGTGAAGACCATCGCCTATATCGGGTTTGCCAATGCACTGGGCGAGGCCTTCCTGACCGAGGTACAGCGCTTTGCTGATCTCAAGCACATCCGCATCACCGACACCGAGCGCTTTTCGCCCACCGACAACAGCGTGACCGCCCAGGTGCTGCACCTGCTGGCGAGCAAACCGGATGCGGTGGTCATCGGCGGCTCGGGCACGCCCGCCGCGCTGCCGGCACGCGCGCTGGCCGAACGCGGCTACACCGGCAAGATCTACTTCAACCACGGCGTGTCCAACAACGAGTTCGTGAAGCTCTGCGGCAAGGAGTGCGAGGGCGCCTACGTGCCCACCGGCCCGGTGATGGTCGCCGCACAGTTGCCCGACAGCAATCCGGCCAAGGCGCAGGCGCTCGACTTCACCCGCCGCTACGAGGCGGCGTTCGGCAAACGCACCGTGTCGATCTTCGCCGCCTACACGGGCGACATTGGCTTGCTGCTGCAGCGCGCCGTGCCGGTGGCGCTCAAGCGTGCCAAGCCGGGCACGCCAGCCTTTCGTGAAGCGCTGCGCGATGCGCTGGAACATGTGCGTGACCTGCCGACCAGCACCGGCGTCGTCAATATGAGCCCGCAGGACCACGTCGGCCTGGACCAGCGCGCCCGCGTGATGGCGCAGATACGCCGTGGCGAATGGCGTCTGGCTGACGAGGCAAAGTCGCCATGACGCACATCTGGCGTTGCAGGCGCGGCCTCATCCGCTATGCTTGATTCACATTCCGATCCATCATGACGACCTCGCTCGCTCCCCGCTTCGCCCGCTACCAGGCGCTCACGCTTGTCCAGCATGGCCCCATCCTCGAGATCGTGATGGGTGCCGCGCAATCGGCCAATCGCAAGCTCTCCACCGCTGACGCCAACCTGCACCGCGAACTGGCCGAGATCTGGCGCGACGTGTCCGCCGAGCCCTCGGTGCGCGTGGCACTCATTCGCGGCGAGGGCAAGGGCTTCTCGGCCGGCGGCGACCTGCACCTGGTCGAGCAGATGGCCGATCGCTTTGACGTGCGCACCCGTGTCTGGCACGAAGCGCGCGACCTCGTCTACAACCTCATCAATTGCGACAAGCCGATCGTCAGCGCCATGCATGGTCCGGCCGTGGGCGCGGGGCTGGTGGCCGGACTGTTGGCGGACATCTCGATTGCCGCCAAGGATGCGCGCATCGTTGACGGCCATACGCGCCTGGGCGTGGCAGCGGGTGACCACGCGGCGATTGTCTGGCCGCTGCTGTGCGGCATGGCCAAGGCCAAGTACTACCTGCTGCTGTGCGAATCCGTGACGGGCGAAGAAGCCGAACGCATCGGCCTCGTGTCGCTGGCGGTGAATGAGTCGGACCTCGTCAACCGCGCATTCGAGATTGCCGAGCGTTTGGCTGCCGGTTCACAGACGGCCATCCGCTGGACCAAGTACGCACTCAACAACTGGCTGCGTCTGGCGGGGCCGAGCTTTGATACCTCGCTGGCGCTTGAATTCATGGGGTTTGCCGGCCCCGACGTGCGCGAGGGCATTGCGAGCCTGCGCCAGAAGCGACCACCCACGTTCGATGGCGCCTGAGCGGCGCCCGATCCAAGACCGATCCTGTAGGAGACACCATGTTCACCCAGATGCCCAACTTCGCTGAAGGCGGCTTTGATTTTCTGCGCAAGCTGTGGGGCGGCGGCCTGGCGGGGATGGCCGGTGGCGCGATGCCCAGCATGGCCAACTTTGCGGCGCCGCCGATGGACCTGGAGGAGCTCGACAAGCGCATCCACGACCTGCGTGCCGTGGAGAGCTGGCTGCAGTTGAACGCCAGCCTGCTGCGCACCGCCATCCAGGGGCTGGAAGTGCAGCGTGCCACGCTGGTCGCACTGCAAACGTTCGGCTCGGCGCTGTCGCCCGATGCGATGAAAGCCACGTTCGACGGGCTGTCGGGTAGCGAGGCCAAGCCTGCCGCCGAGCCGAAGCCGGCCTGGCCGCATACCGCCGCCACCAAGGCGGCCGAAGCCGACGAGCCCACCCCCGAAGACGAAGCCGAGATCGAAGCCGAAGACGCCGACGATGACGAAGCCGAGGCTCGGGCGCAGTCCGCTGCGCAGGCGCAAGCTCAGGCCCACGCTGCAGCGCGCGCAGCCGCAGCTGCGCTGGACCCGTCACCGTGGTGGAACATGCTGCAGCAGCAGTTCAACCAGATCGCCAGTTCCGCCGCGGCTGCCATGCCCATGCCGCAGAACCTGATGCCGGGCTTCCCCGGCGGCTTCCCTGGGTTTGGCGGCGCGCCGGGTGCGGAGGGGCTCGACTCGACGCCAGAGGACATCGAAGAAAAGACCGCGCCGGCCGCGCCGAAGCGTGCAGCGGCCAAGGCGACATCCAAGCCGGCCGCCAAGGCGCCTGCGGGCAAGTCTGCCGGGCCGGCTACGAAGAAAGCTGCCGCCAAGAAGGCCCCCGCCAAGACCGCGGCCAAGAAGGCGTCGGCCAAGACTGCGCCGCACAAGCCGACCAACGATACGCCCTGATCGATGTCGACGGACAGCACCGCACTGTTGATGATGGGCGGCGGCGCCCGTGCCGCCTATCAGGTGGGCGTGCTGCGCGGCATTGCGCGACTTGCGCGCGAGTACGCACCGGGCGTGGTGCGCACGCCGTTCGACGTGATCTGCGGCACCTCAGCCGGAGCCATCAACAGTCTGGGCATGGCACGCGGCGCGCAGGACTTCACGCAGGCTACGGAGGCACTCACGGAGCTCTGGGCGAACCTCCATGCGGATCGCGTCTATCGCACCGATGTCGGCCGCGTTGGCGCAAGCGGTACGCGCTGGCTGACCGCGCTGGCTTTTGGCTGGCTGACCGGCCATACGCCGCGTGCCCTGTTCGACAACACGCCGCTGCGTGAACTGCTGGCGTCGCAGCACGACGGCCAGCAGGTGCAGGCCGCATTCGATGCCGGTGCGTTGCGCGCCTTGGCCATCACCGCGTTGTCGTACACAACGGGGCGCCATGTCACGTTCTATCAGTCGCCGCACGTGGTACTGCCGTGGCGGCGTTCGCAGCGGATTGCGGTGGCCGACCAGATTGGCGTGTCGCACATGCTCGCCTCGTCGAGCATCCCGTTCATCTTTCCGGCGGAACCGGTGCAGCTTGAAGGTAACGACGAGTGGTTTGGCGACGGCACGATGCGGCAGATGTCGCCGCTGAGCCCGGCCATTCACCTGGGCGCGAATCGCATTCTGGTGGTGGGGGCGGCCTCGCGTTCGCAGCCGGGGTGGTACGACACGGTGCCGGCCTCCGGCTATCCGTCACTGGCGCAGATTGCCGGGCAGGCGCTGGCGAGCATCTTTCTCGATGGGCTGTCAGCCGATATCGAGCGGTTGCAGCACATCAACGCGATGGTCAGCCGCAACCCCGAGATTTCCGACGCGCGCGACGGCTGGCGCAAGATCGAAGTGCTGGTGATGGCGCCGTCCGAGCGCATCGAGCTGATTGCCTCGCGCCACGTGCAGCGCCTGCCGAGCACGGTGCGCGCGCTGCTCAAGCCGCTCGGCGGTACTGAAGCGCGCGGTGCGGCGTTCGCCAGCTATCTGTTGTTCGAGCCGGAGTACACGCAGGAACTGATCGACCTGGGTGAGCGCGACGTTGAGACGCGGCGCGATGAACTGGCCGCGTTTCTGTATGGCGTCGTGCCCGACACCATGCGCGCGGCCTGATTCATCAATGCGGCGCCGGTTCCGCCAAGAGCGCATCAATGCGTTTGGTGAGCGTCGGGTCGCCCGGCTCAACCTTGCTCGGATACACCGCCACCACGTGGCCGCTGCGGTCCAGCAGGTACTTGTGGAAGTTCCACTTGGGCGGCTGCTTCGTCTGCGTGGCCAGCCACGCATAGAGCGGCGATGCGCTTGGGCCTACCACCGCGGTCTTGGAGAACATCGGGAATTTCACGCCGTACGTGTTGTAGCAAAAACTGGCGATCTGCTTGCTATTGCCCGGTTCCTGCTCGAAATCGTTGGACGGAAAGCCGAGCACCGTCAGCCCCTTGTCGCGGTATTTTGCATAGAGCGCTTCCAGCCCTTCGTATTGATACGTGTAACCGCAGTAGCTGGCGGTATTGACCACCAGCACCACGCGGCCGGCGTATTGGCAGAGGTCTTGCGGTGCGTCGTCTTGCAGCCGTTTGACGCGAAAGTTCAGGCTGGCGGGGCAACTGCCCGACGCAGCAGCGGTTGGCTGTTGTGCTGCGGGCTCCGCCGTTGCCGCGTGCCCGGTGCGCGGCAGCAGCAGGGCAATGATGGCGAGGACGATGGCGATGGCAACGATCAGCAGGTGGTGCCGGCGCAGTGCGCCTGACCCGTGCGGGTACAGGCGCCGGTGGGACGTGAGCGCGATGGCGGAAAACAACATGGCGAGCCTCCAGAAGCCGACAGTCAGCGGCAATACATGATTTGCCTTCAGTCTAGGGTATAACGCCCCCGGGGCCGCACCGCATCAAAAGTGCGTTGCGCATTGCACGCCAACCGTCGCTTGTCTCCCATCTGAGGCGCGGCGCTTCCTATACTGGAGGGGGTGCCCGACGTTCCAGATGACGAATGGGCCCGCCCCACAGAAGACGACGGCCCGACGGTCACCAGATAGCCGTCGATCACATCGCGGCACACCGCGAGGCGATGCGCCACAACCCGGCGTATCAAAGGGGGTCGCCAAGCCACGTTGCATGCGTGGCACCGGCAGGCCTGTTGTGATGAGGAAACGAGCAGACACCGTTCTTTGCCCCGGTGACCATGAAAAACCGGGAGCGGTCAAGCATGTCTGCTAGAATCCGCCTGCAAATTCAAAGGCTTACCATGCTCTATCCCGAATTGTTCAAGTCGTTGGAAGCGGTCCGCTGGAATATGGAAAAGGATATTCCGTGGGACACGTTCGATGCGTCGTTGCTGACCGACGCACAAGCGCAGACCATCAAGATGAATGCCATCACCGAGTGGTCTGCACTGCCCGCCACCGAGATGTTCCTGCGCGACAATCGTCACGACTCCGATTTCTCGGCGTTCATGAGCGTGTGGTTCTTTGAAGAGCAGAAGCACTCGCTGGTGCTGATGGAATACCTGCGCCGCTTCCGCCCGGACCTCGTGCCGACCGAAGAAGAGCTGCACAACGTGCGCTTCGAGTTCGATCCGGCCCCGCCGCTGGAAACGCTGATGCTGCACTTCTGCGGTGAGATCCGCCTGAACCACTGGTACCGCCGTGCCTCCGAGTGGCACACCGAGCCGGTCATCAAGTCGATCTACAAGCACCTGTCGCAGGACGAAGCCCGCCACGGCGGCGCCTACCTGCGCTACATGAAGAAGTACCTGGGCACGTTCGGTGATAACGCCCGCAGCGCGTTCGCCAAGATCGGCGTGCTGATGGCCTCGGCCCGCCGCACCGAAAAGCCGCTGCACCCGACCAACCTGCACGTGAACAAGGCGCTGTTCCCGCAAGACACGGTGCAATCCCGCCTGCCGAACCCGGACTGGCTCGAGCACTGGCTCGACGAGCAGATCAAGTTCGACGCTGGCTGGGAAAAGAAGGTCATCGAGCGCATCCTGCACAACATGGGTCTGCTGTTCGAGCGCACCTTCGAGACCGTGCAAGACCTGAACCGCTACCGCAAGGAACTCAACGCACGTCTGCTCGGCTCGGCCGGCACTGAACAAGCGGCCTGATCCTTGCCACTGGCCTGTGCCAACTGCGGCGGCCCATCGATTCGATGGGCCGTTTTGTTTTCCACTCCGATTTTCTCTGCGCCATGACCGTTCGCCAGCCCGCACCCGCCTTTGAACAGAAGATCTGCGACGTCGCCGATGTGGAGGCTCGCGTGCGCGCCTTGCCGCGCCCGATCGTCTTCACCAATGGCGTGTTCGACATCCTGCACCGCGGACATGCCACGTATCTGGCGCAGGCACGTGCGCTGGGGGCATCCCTGGTGGTGGGTGTGAATACCGATGCCTCGGTGCGCATGCTGGGTAAGGGCGATGATCGCCCGCTCAATACGCAGGACGATCGCCTGGCCGTGCTAGCGGCGCTGGAATCGGTCAGCCTCGTGGTGCTGTTTGCCGAGCGCACGCCGGTCGAACTAATTCAGCGCGTGCGCCCCGATATCTACGTCAAGGGCGGCGACTACGACATCGACGCGCTGGAAGAAACGCGTGTGGTGCGGAGCTGGGGCGGGACGGCGCTGGCGATTCCGTTCGAACACGATCGCTCGACCACCGCGCTGCTCAAGCGCGTGCGCGCAACGTCCTGAGCGCTTAGCGCAATGCGGTGACGTTTGCCGCAGAGGCGGTACAGGCGCGCAGTTCATCGGCGCCGAGTGTCTTCTTGAGGGTAGCGAGTTGCGCTGCAACGCCCGAGGCCGCATCAGCGGTGGCGGTCACGCGCAGCGCGGTCTGCGCGCCGAGCCGGCGCGTTTGCGTGACCACGGCAGTGCGTACGTCCTTGGCGCGCAGCTCATCCAGACGCTGTTGCGCGCGCTCCTTGTCGCGGAACAGGCCCAGCGACACCACAAACGTATTCCCTTCCTGCACGATGGCTGAATCGGCCACGTTGCGGCGCTTAAGCTCGGCCACCTTGCGCTCGGCGTCGTCACGCGTGTCGCGGGCAGGCATGTGGACCCACCAGCGGTTGTCTTCCTGGCGCGTGATGCGTTCGACCTGTACACCAGCCACTTGCTTGAGCTGATCGAGGCCCTTTGCAGCCTGCGCGTCGGTCAGGCCGCCGAGTTCGGTGCAACTGCCCGCCGTATCTGCGGCAAGCGCCGTGTGTTCGGCACTGGCCTTGGTGTCAGCCGAGGCGCCGGATGCTGCGGGCGACGACGCTGGCGCAGTCTGAGGCGCCGTAGTGCCGGCGGCGGGCGCAGGTTCAAGAATGCGGATTCCTTCGGTGCGGATCTGGCGCTGCATGCGCTCGGGCTCGCGGTCGCTTTCGAACCAGGCCGAGGGCACGTTCGGCCCGAACACGCCGGTATTGGCCGCCAGCAACACGCCGTTGACGAGCAGCAAGAGCAGCAGGGCGAGGCGAAGCGTCATGGTGCGGACGGAGAGGGATTCGGACGGTGGCTCAGAATGCAGGAACACGGCGACAGCAACAACGGTAATACGAAAACGGTGGGCTGGGCCTTTTATGCCAGCGTCGCCGCCCCTTCCCGGTTCGCGCGCGCCAGTACCTGCAGGCCAAGCAGCACGAGATTATCGTGCATCTGGAACGGCATGCGCAGATGCGGAGCGAGTGCCGAGCGCGCACCGCCGCTCAGCACGCAGCGTGCCGGACCGGGGTATTGCGATTGCAGCGCCTGCCATGTCTGCGCGATGGCGCCAGCCTGGGCCGTGACGCAGCCCAGGGCGATGGCGTCCTGCGTGTTGTCGGCCCACGGCGGCGCAACGGCATCGCGCGCGCTGAGGGTGCTGATATCCACTTCGGGCAGTTGCGCCGTGTTGCGCGAGAGCGCGCGCATCATCAGTGTGATGCCGGGCAGGATCAGGCCCCCGGCAAACAGGCCATCGGGCGAGACGATGTCGAGTGTGGTGGCGGTGCCGGCCGTCACCAGCAGCAGGGCGGTGTCGGGCCACAGGCTGCGCGCGCCCACCGCGCCCACCCAGCGGTCGGTGCCGAGCTGCGTGGGTTCGCGATACCCATTGCGCAGGCCGGCGGTCTCGGTTTCCGATGAGGCAATGCGCACGCGCGCGCCGTCGAACACGCGGGCGATGCGTGCGGTGAGTGCGTCGCGCAGCGCGGGGCCGGCCACCGCGCTGATCCACACCTCGGGCGGTGCGACCCCCAGCGCATGGCAATCGCGCCAGTCTTCAACAAGTTCGGCAAGCTGATCGTGTGAGCGGGCACCAGCGTGCTGCCACGGCGTATCACCGGGTTCCACTGGCAGGGCATCGACATCGCTGGCAATCCATGCCCACTTGATGCGCGTGTTGCCGGCGTCAACCAGCAGCAGCGGCCGCGCGGGCGCCGAGTGCGGAGCCTTCAGGCCTGTCATGGCCGCTCCTGCAGTTGCGCATCTTTCGCGCCGCGCAGCGAGACCTCGCCGCTGTGGATCCACTGCACGCGGCCGCCCGATTCGATCGCCAGTCGACCTTGTGCATCAATACCGTGGGCCACGCCTTCGAGCACGACGGTGCCGTCCTGCCACAGGCGCACGCGCTCGCCGGCAAACGCATCGCGTGCGGCGAACGGCGCAACGAAGGGCGCGAGGCCCTGCGCACCAAAGCGCTGCAGGTGTTCCCCCAGCGCAGTGAGCAGTGCGGAAAACACCCCGTTCGGCTCGGGCGCATCCGCCAGTTCTTCCACGCCCGACAGCTCACGGCCCAGCGTACTTTCCAGCACGTGCGGGCGCTCCAGATTCAGGCCGATGCCGATCACGGCCCAGGTCTGGCCGGGCGCGGTGCGTACGGTCTCGACTAGGATGCCGGCCAGCTTGCGTCCGGCGATCTGCACGTCGTTTGGCCATTTGAGCGTCAGGGCTTGTGCGCTGCCGCCATGGGTTTCGGCGTAGCTTGCCACGGCATCCGCAACGGCCACGCCGACCGCCAGACTCAGGCCGCCGAGCAGCGCCGGTTCACCGGCAAAGGCGCAGGCGATGGAGAAGGTCAGGCCGTGATCGCCATCCCACGGGCGCCCCTGGCGGCCACGCCCGGCGGTTTGGCGCTGGGCGGCCAGCACGCGGGCGGACAGCAGCGGCGCCTGGCCTGGGCCAGCGGCCTGGGCAGGCCAAGCGGTGTTGCGCACGGCCACCATCAGGTCGGCGTTGGTGGAGCCGGTAGCCTCGACCACCTCGACCGGCCAATCGGCAGCCGGGCCGCTGGGCTGGATGCGTGCGCGCGTGAGGCGCCAGCGTGCGGAGGGTTCGGCAAGAGACATGAAAAAGGGCAATCAGATTCGCGCAGGGAATGGGCGCATTGTACGAGCGGGGCCTCCAAACCGGGGCTCGGCGCTTGCACTAAGCGGCGCATCAATCCCACAGTGTGACAGTGTCGGGCGGTGTGTTGGCTACAATTCGACCGATACTCAGCATCACCCGGCATCACCCGACCCCCGGAGACCCCGTTTGATCACCTGCCGTACGCCCCAGCTTGAGGTTCGCGTTGTCGATGGGAAGTCCGTCGCCTTCCTCTCCGGCGACTGGACCACGCTTGCGCTGGCCGAGCGGGCTGGCGTGCGCAGCGCGCGCCAGCAGATTCGCGCCGGGCTGGACAACGCCAACGCGTGGTGCCTGACCGAAGTCGGCCGCATCGATCACTTTGGCGCGCAGCTCCTGTGGCGCGCCTGGGGCAACGCGTGGCCCGAACACCTCGATGCCCGCCCCGACCAGCGCCGCATGATCGACCGCGTCGCCAAGCTCGACCCGGGTGGCTGGAAGAAACGCCTGGCGCCGCGCATCAACCCGGTGGCGATACTCGGCAACGGCATGTTCGATTTCTTCGACCATGCCCGCGACGGCATCGCCATGGTCGGCCAGTTGATGTTCGACTTCGGGCGGTTCTTGCGCGCGCCGCACCTCGGCCCCTGGCGCGAGATTTCCGCCAATGTCTACAGCACCGGCTACAGGGCGCTCGGTATCACGGCACTGGTCGGCTTCCTGATCGGCATTGTGCTGAGCTACCTGTCGGCCAATCAGTTACGCGTGTTCGGGGCCAGCATCTTCATCGTCAACATTTTGGGGATGTCCATCATCCGCGAGCTGGGGCCAGTGCTGGCTGCCATCCTGGTGGCGGGGCGCTCAGGCTCGGCCATCACCGCGCAGATTGGCGTGATGCGGGTGACCGAAGAGTTGGATGCGATGCGCGTGATGGGCATCTCGCACGGTTTCCGGCTGATCCTGCCCAAGGTGATTGCGCTGGCGATTGCCATGCCGCTGCTGGTGGCGTGGACCGACTTGCTGGCGCTGGGCGGCGGCATCCTGGCCGCCAAATTTCAGCTCGACATCAGTCCGACCTATTTCATTACCTCGCTGCCCGATGCGGTGCCGGTGGCCAACCTGTGGCTCGGCATCGGCAAGGGCGTGGTGTTCGGCATGCTGATCGCGCTGGTGGCATGCCACTTCGGCCTGCGCATCCAGCCGAACACGCAGAGCCTGGGCGAGGGCACGACCACCTCCGTGGTGGTGTCGATCACCATCGTGATCCTGGCGGACGCGGTGTTCGCCATTCTCTTCAAGGACGTCGGCATATGACGCGGCCACGCCATCCCCAGTTGGAACACCCGGTCGCGCCGCCCCTCACGCCGGCGCGCGAACGCGTGATCGAGGTGCGCGGCGTCACCAAGCGCTACGGCAACACAACGGTGCTCGACAACATCGACCTGGATGTTTTTCGTGGCGAGGTGCTCTCCATCGTGGGCGGTTCGGGCAGTGGCAAGACCACGCTGCTGCGCCAGGTGGTTGGGCTGGAGAAGCCCACCTCGGGCACCATCCACATCTTTGGCGAGGAGCTGACCTGCCAGATCGGCAACGATCTGCAGTCGATGCGCAATCGCTGGGGCATGCAGTTCCAGCATGGCGCGCTGTTTTCGGCGCTGTCGGTGATCGACAACGTAGCATTGCCGATGCGCGAGTTGCGTACGCTGCCCGATGCCTTCATTGTGCGGGTGGCGATGCTCAAGCTGCAGATGGTGGGGCTCAAATCCACCGACGCCGACAAGATGCCGTCGGACCTGTCCGGCGGCATGATCAAGCGCGTGGCACTGGCGCGGGCGTTGTCGCTGGAGCCGGAACTCGTCTTTCTGGACGAGCCCACCGCCGGCCTGGACCCGCGCGCTTCTGACGACTACGTTGCCCTCATCCGCGAGCTGCGCCAGGAACTGGGCCTGACCGTGGTGATGGTGACGCACGACCTGGACACGCTGGTGGCGCTGTCCGACCGCATTGCCGTGCTGGCCGACCGCAAGGTGGTGGCGGCCAAGCCGGTGGAGCAGATCATTCAGATCGACCATCCGTTCATCAAGGAGTACTTCTTGGGTGAGCGGGGCAAGCGGGCCCTGATGGCATTGGGCCCTGAGATGACGGAAGCCGTGGCCGCCGCCTCGCTTTCGCTGCAGGACGAGTAGGGAGGATTGATGGAAAACAAAGCCCACGCATTTCTGGCCGGGCTGTTCACGATCGGGCTGGTGATCTTTGTTGCGCTCGCCGTGACGTGGTTCAACCGCGACCAGACCGTGCGCGTGCCGTACGACGTGGTCACCCGCTCGACGGTCAACGGGCTGAACCCGCAGGCCGCCGTGAAGTACCGCGGCCTGGATGTCGGCAAGGTCGACAGCATCCGCTTTGACGACAAGGTGCCGGGGCAGATCGTGGTGCGTGTGCTGGTGGACAAGGATGCGCCCATCACCACCACCACCTATGGCCGGCTGGCGTACCAGGGCGTGACCGGCCTTGCCTATGTGCAGCTGGACGATCGCGGTTTCGATCAGGGTAACGGCAGCGGCAAGCGCGCACCCAATCCGGAGCACCTCGCCACCTCGGCCAAGGAGCCGGCACGCATCCGCATGGAAGCGGGCTTCCTGGATGAACTGGACAAGCGCGGCGACCAGATGCTCTCCAAGCTGGATCAGACGCTGAACTCGCTGTCGATCATGTTTGACGACGAGCACCGCCAGCAGCTCACCAACACGATGCAGTCGTTCCAGACGACCATGGACGCCTACAGCACGCTCGCGAAACAGGCCGAGCCGACCCTGCGCAAGTTGCCGCAGATTGCCGACAACCTGGACGCTACGATCACGTCCACGCGCAAGCTGTCGCAAACGCTGTCCGACCCCAAGGGCCCGCTGCTGACGACAATTTCCGGCGCGGGCTCGGACCTGGCCACCGCCACCCAGTCGATGCAATCGGCCGCCAATGTGCTGACGTACGAGACGCTGCCGCAGCTTAACGGCTTTGCGCGTGAGGCCCGTCAGGCCGTGCGCGGTTTCGACAACGCCGTGACAAGCTTCAACGCCCGGCCGCAAAGCGTGCTGTTTGGTCCCGCGCCCGGATCGCCCGGCCCCGGCGAGACCGGTTTCACGGCGCCCGCTGCCCGCCAGCCCTGAGGAGAATCCATGTCGATGTTGTCTGCTGTCTTGCGTCCCACACTCAGCCGCGCGCTTGCGCTGTCCGCCCCACTGTTGCTCGTGACGGCGCTGGCTGCGTGCTCCAGCGCACCGGTTGCGCCGGCTGCGCTCTACGATTTCGGTCTCGCGCCCATGGCCGCCAGTGGCGTGCGCCTGCCCACCGCACTGCGTGTGGCCGAGGTGGCCGGCCCGAGCTGGATGGATGGCAATGCCATCTACTACCGCCTCGCCTACGCACAAAGCCAGCGTACTGACGCGTATGCCAACAGCCGCTGGGTGGAATCGCCGGTGAACCTGTTCGACGCCCGCCTGCGCAACGCCGCCGCCGCGCGCGGCCAGGTGGTCGGCTATGCCGGGCAGGAGGTGCCGATGCTGCGTGTCGAACTGGTCGACTTCTCGCAAGTGTTTGACCAGCCGGGTGCGAGCCGGGGGGTGGTACGCCTGCGGGCGACGGTGTTCAAGTCGCGCGAGGTGGTCGACCAGCGCGTGGTGCAGGCCGACGCACCCGCCCCGAGCGCCGATGCGGCCGGCGGCGTGGCGGCGCTCACGCAGGCATCCGATCGTGCCATCGGCGAGGTGCTCGACTGGGTGGCTGCGCTGCCGCTGGCTGCCCACACGCCCACGGCGGCATCGCAACCGGCCGTGCGCGCGCGCTGACCTTCCACCGGAAGAGGGAACCGTCCGCGTCCGGCGGCGTCGGACGGTATCATGGGCATTGCGCCCCAGTTTGACTGCAGCTCCCGCCGGTGCCGGACCTCCACACACAACCTTCCACGCCTACCCCGCATCGCCACTCGCCGCTCGCACGCGCCGGGCTGGCCTGTTTCGTCTTCCTGGTGGTCTATGCGAGCCTGTATCCGTTTGCGGGCTGGACGGACACAGGGGTCTCGCCGTTTGCGTACCTGACCGCGCCGCTGCCGCGCTACAACACCGTCTTCGACGTGGTCACCAACGTGTGGGGCTACATGCCGCTGGGCATGCTGACGGTGCTGGCGCTGCATCCACGCATCACCGGCTGGCGCGCGGTGCTGATCGCGCTGGGGGCCGGGTTGCTGCTCTCGGGCGCGATGGAGGCCATCCAGACGTATCTGCCGACGCGCGTGTCGTCCAACGTGGATCTGGCGACCAATACGCTGGGCGCGCTGCTGGGGGCGATTGTCATGCTGCCGTTCTCGGCGCGGCTGATCGACCGGGGCGGGCTGCGCCGCCTGCGCCGCCACTGGTTCGAGCCGCATGCCACCTTTGCGATTTTGTTGCTGTTGCTGTGGCCGTTCGCGCAAATTTTTCCGCAGGAATTTCTCTTCAGCATGGGCGGGGTGATCCGCAGCATCGTGCTGGATCCGTCGCCGGACGCGTTCCTCACCAGCGTCATCAACAGCTGGTTTCCGGAATTGTTCGACTGGCATGACCGGCTGCAGGCACACCCCGAGGCCCTGCAGCGTCAGGAATTGCTGGAGGCGCTCATTACCGCCTGCAGCTGGATCGGCACCGGGCTGCTGGCCACCGTGGCCATGCGCCGGGGTGCGCCGCTGTTGCGCCTGCTGGCGGCACTGCTGGCGAGCGCGCTGCTGTTGAAGGCCGGGGCGACACTGCTGCAGTTTCCGTTGGCCGGCGCGTGGGATTGGCTCTCATCCGGCGCGCGTTTCGGGCTGGTGGTGGGCTCGCTGGTGCTGGTGCTGCTGGTGCGCCTGCCGCGCTGGCTGCGCGGCGCGCTGGCGATGACGCTGCTGATGGCGTTGATCCTGCTGTCCAACGTGTTGCCGCCGAGCCCGTACTCGTGGGTGTCGGCGCAAAGCTGGCGGCTTGGGCGCTTCGTCCATTTCAATAGTCTGTCGCAATGGATCGGCTGGCTGTGGCCGTTCCTCGGCCTCGGCTACCTTGCCTGGCGGGCCGAGCAGACCCAGCTGGAGCGGCGTGCCAACCGGCCCCAAGACTGACCCCGCATCCGCTTGCGCGATGGCGTGCGCCGCCGTCACGTGGCCGACACGATTCCTTTCTACCTTAGCGCCTGTTGAGTGACAGGCGCGCGCTGCATGGACAGACCGCCCGAGTCATCAGGAGGTCATCCGTGTCTGCAAGCCGTGCTGCCAGTCGACGCCTCTTCCGCCCAGTGTTGCTGACTGCGGTGGCATTCCCTTTTGCGTTGGCTGGCTGCGATGCCGCTGATCCGCACGTGCCTGCCGTCGTGCGGGCGCCATCCCAGGTTTCCCCGTCGATCTCGTCTTCCCCGTCTTCCACGCGGGCCGCCGCTTTGCCCACCGCTGCGCACGACGGCCTGGCGCCACCCGTAATGCATACCGTCGACTGACGCCCCGATCAGTCAGACGCTGCCCCGTGTTGTTCCCCCACCCCCCCAACACAGACAACAGGTAGAGAACATGACCTCCAAGAGCCGCCGTGGTTTTCTCCGTTCTGCCGCCCAATTGGCTGCTGCATCCGCAGCCATGGGTGCGGTGCCCGAGGGCATTCGCCAGGCACTGGCAATTCCAGCCCATAACGCGCACCGCAATATCGAGGACGTGCAGCACATCGTGATCCTCATGCAGGAAAACCGCTCGTTCGACCACTACTTCGGCACGCTCAAGGGCGTGCGCGGGTATGGCGATACGCGCACCGTCACGCTGCCCACGGGCAAGAGCGTGTGGCATCAGCCGCTGGCCGGCGGCGTGGGTGAAGTGCTGCCGTTTCGCCCGAGCGCACCGGATCTGGGCCTGCAGTTCCTGCAAGACCTGCCGCACGGCTGGAATGACACGCACGCTGCCGTCAACGGTGGCCGCTACGACGGCTGGGTCCCGCACAAGGGCACCACGACGATGGCCTACCTGACGCGTCAGGACATTCCGTTCCACTACGCGCTGGCCGACGCCTTCACCATCTGCGACGCCTACCACTGCTCGACACCCACGTCGACGGATCCGAACCGCTACTACATGTGGACGGGCTATGTCGGCAACGACAACGTCGGTGGCGGCCCGGTGATCGACAATGCGGAAGCCGGCTACGGTTGGTCCACCTACCCGGAGGTGCTCGAAGCCGCCGGCATCTCGTGGAAGATCTACCAGGACATCGGCACCGGCCTGAACGCCGCCGGCTCGTGGGGCTGGACGAGCGACGCCTACATCGGCAACTACGGCGACAACTCGCTGCTGTACTTCCACCAGTACCAGAACGCGCAGCCGGGCACCCCGCTGTACGACAAGGCGCGCACCGGCACCAACGCATCCGCCGGCGACGGCTACTTCGACATCCTCAAGCGCGACGTGCAGAACGGCACGCTGCCGCAGGTGTCTTGGATTGCCGCACCAGAGGCCTTCTCCGAGCACCCGAACTGGCCGGCCAACTACGGTGCGTGGTACATCGACCAGGTCCTGCAGATCCTCACCTCCAACCCCGAGGTGTGGAGCAAGACCGCCGTGTTCATCACCTACGACGAGAACGACGGCTTCTTCGACCACCTCGTGCCGCCGTTCGCATCGTCGGGCAGCAATGGTTTGTCCACCGTCGACACCACGGGCGAGTATTTCCCGGGCAATGCCAAGTACGGCGCGGGCAGCTACGGCCTGGGCGTGCGTGTGCCGATGCTGGTGGTGTCGCCGTGGTCCAAGGGCGGCTTCGTCTGCTCGGAAACGTTCGACCACACCTCGATCATTCGCTTCATCGAGCAGCGCTTTAAGCGCACGCACAACGTCAAGTCGCCGAACATCTCGAAGTGGCGCCGTGCGGTGTGCGGCGATCTGACGTCGGCGTTCAACTTCGCCACACCCAACGAGGTGGTGCCGGCGCTGCCAAGCACCGCGGCCTACGTGCCGAAGGACCACGCACGTCATCCGGACTACATCCCGCTGCCGCCGCTGCTGCAAGCCGTGCCCAAGCAAGAGCGCGGCGTGCGTCCGGCGCGCGCGCTGCCGTATGAACTGTTCGTGCGCGGCCGCCACGACGAGGCCGCTGCCAAGTTCCAGCTCGACTTCGTCAACACGGGCGACGTGGGCGCGGCCTTCCTCGTCTACACGGCCGGCAGCGTGGATGCGCCGCGCACCTACACGGTGGAAGCCGGTAAGCGCCTGTCGGACAAATTGCCGGTGGGTGCCGGTGGCGCATACGACTTCACGGTGCACGGCCCGAATGGCTTCCTGCGCCGCTTTGCCGGCAAGCTCACGCTGTCGGGCCTGCTGCATCCGCAAGGCCGCCGCGCGCTGGAAGTGAAGGAAGGCTACGACGTGGCCAACGGCAACCTGGAGCTGCGCCTGATCAACCACGGCCGTGCGCACACGACTTTCACGATCAAGAACGCCTATACGGGCGCCACCGTGCAGCGTGAAGTGCGTGGCGGGGATGATGCCTCGGTGTACCTGGACCTGCGCGGCCAGCACGCCTGGTACGACCTGACCATCACGGCCAGCACCGATGCCGGCTTCCAGCGCCGCCTGGCCGGCCACGTCGAGACGGATCGCCCGAGCGTGTCGGACCCGGCACTGGGCACCTAAGAAGAAGCGGCAGAACCCAATCAAAACGGCCCGCTGACAGTGACGTCAGCGGGCCGTTTTGCTTGCATCGATAGGATGCGCAGCGTCAGAGCTGCTTCGTATACGTGCGTGCCTGATACAGCGCCAGCGCACTCAACCCGACGATCATCGCGATCGCCAGCACGTCGGCAAACGGATAGCCCCAGTAGTTCATTGCGTGGTCTCCTTCGGTTCGACTTCGATCAGGCCGGTGTCTGCCATGCGCTGGCGGCCAAACTCGGTGATGACATAGCGGAAGTGCACCTTGCCGGTGGCTTCGTCCAGCGTGTCTTCGGGGGTTTGCACCAGGCCGCCGGAGTACAGGTCGGCCAGGATGGCGCGGATGCTGCCCGTCCAGTACTCGTCTTCGGGTTTGCCGTATTCGATGCAGGTGCGATGGGCGATGTCGCTGTCCCACAGGCCGTCGCCGTCGGCCAGCAATTGCAGGATGTAGCCCTTCATGTGCAGCTTCATGCGTGTGTCTCCGTGGTTGCTGTTGTTGTGGTGGGAATGGCAGGTGCCGTGCCGCGGATCACTTCAAGGTTTTCCGAGCTTTCCGACACCATCACGAAGCCGCCGAAGATCACCAGCGCCAGCCCGATCAGGAAGTACCACTCCGGAAACTGCAGCGTGAAGACGGCGGTGAAGATCGTGGCGAACATCGCGTAGAACGCCCCCAGCGCCTGCCCGCGCCCGACGCCGATCAGCGGGAAGGACTTGTACCAGGCCACCGCGCAGAACGAGAAGGTGAGCCCGCCCACCGCCAGCCACAGCAGGGCCTTGCTGTGCACGATGCCGGAGACGATGGTTGTGACGGGCACTGGCACATGTGCGAATAGCGCGATGGCCGGCAGGATGAGGACGACCCAGTAGATGGCCTCGGCGGTGTAGCGGATGGAGACGCCGCAGTCGGGGTCGGTCACGTCCATCGCGCGGCCGACGATCGCGCCTTCCAGCCCCCAGCCGATGGCGGCCATGGCGCCGCCCAGGTAGCCGATCCACTGGTTGCCGCCGCTGTGCGACTCGGCCATCAGCGCCGGCGCGTAGATCGCCACGCCGCCCAGGATGATGATGGCGATGCCCACCGCCGCCCGCGCGCTGATGCGCTCGTTGTACCAAAGCTTGGCCACCGTCGCGCCCACCACGGGGTAGAGGAGGCCGGCTACCGCCGCGAACACCGCGCCCACGTAGCCCATCGCCAGGTACGAGCCGAAGTTGGCCATCAGCCCGCCGGCCACGGCGGCAATGAAGTACCAGCGTGAGATCTTGCGGAACTGGCCGATGGTGCGGAAGTAATCACCCAGCTTGCCGAGCGTGCCGAGCCACACCCACTGGAACAGCACCACCATGCAGCTGTGGAATGCCGTAATGACGGCCGCGCAGGTCAGGAAGACGCGCGGATCGGAGAGGTCCAGCGCACCGAATGGCGATTCATGCCAGACGGCCGTGCCCGGCACGTACCAGGCGCCCCACAGAATCGCGGCCCATAGCGCCCAGCGGTAGCCCCACTGCAGCGTACGTCGATGATGTGCCGCGCGGGCGGCGGAAGATGAAGCCAAAACCGGTCTCCTTGTTCTGTGCGCCGTGCCCGCGATGCATCATGCGGGTGGTGCGTAAGTTACTGGAGGTGCATAAATTAACTGAAGGTATTTCGGGGTGAGTCTAAGCCGGCCCTCCAGGCATGCCGGAAAATCAGTCGCAACGATTGACGGGTTTGTCAGAAGTTGACGTATGCAACGTCAAGTGACGGTGGTGCGTTAGGAAGCACCTGCCTCAGGCACCAAGTCCACCACGGTGATGAGGTGCAACGGCGCCTCAGTGGCCGGATCACGCGCCAGTGAGGTGGTCACGCGCACCGGTACGGCCGAGCCATCGCCGCGTACCAGTTGCAGCGAGAGCGCATAGGTTGGCACCGTGCCGGCGAGCAGCTCGCCGTATTGGCGCAGGTGGCGCGCAAGGTCATCTCGGTGTGTGAGGTCGAGCAGCGTGCGCTGCTGCAGCGCGGCCTCGGGCTGCCCCAGCAGCTTGCACAGCCACGGGTTGGCGCGCAGGCAGCGGCCCTCCAGGCTGACTTGCGCGATGCCGACCGGTACTTGCTCGAACAGCGTGCGCAGCTTGGCTTCGCTGTCGCGGAAGGCGGCCTGCGCTTCCACCTCGGCGGTCACGTCCTGCGCGGCGCCAATCATGGTGGGCGTGGCAGCCGTTGGGTCCTGCGCCTCGCCTTCCTCATGGATATGACGGCGCGTGCCATCGGGCAGGGCGATGGTGTATTCCACGCGATACGGCTGGCGTGTGGTCACGGCCTGGTCCAGCACGGCCTGCACGCGAGCGCGATCGGCGGGAACGATGGCTTCCAGGTAGCGTGCCATCGTCACCGGCGTAGCCTGCGGCACCCAGCCGAAGATGCGATACGCCTCGTCGGTCCAGCGGCAGGCATCGCTGCCGGGCTCCCAGACCCAGCTTCCCAGGCGGGCGATCTGCTGTGCCTTGGCGAGCAGCGCTTCCGAATCGCGCAACGCGGCCTCGGCCGTGCGGCGCTCGGTAATGTCCAGGCTCAGGCCGATCATCTTGACTGGGCGGTCCTGCGCATCGCGCACGAGCGTGGCGCGCGAGACGATCCAGCGCACCGTATCCGGCGCCGGGTTGATGCGGAATTCATGGGCGTAGACACCGCCTTCGGCCAGGTTCTGCGCGATGGCGGCCTGTACACCCGGCGCGTCTTCGGCCGCGACGCAGTGCCAGAAATCTTCCAGCGTACGGATCGGCCGGCCGAACAGGCGCGCGGCGTTCGGTGAATACGCCACCGCATCCGTCAGCAGATTCCACTCCCACGTGACCACGCCGGAAATCTCCTGCGCGAAGGTCATACGTGCCTCGCTTTCCATGATGGCGGCCAGGTGCTTCTGGCGGCCTTCACGGGCGCGGGTGTCGGTGCTCAGGTTGGCTTCCAGGTCGGCCAGCGCGCGATCACCGTAGCGCAGCCACAGCCAGTTCACGTTCAGGAAGCGCGCCAGCGCCAGCAGGTTGGCGTATTCGATCTCGCCGCCGCGCGTCCACTTATGCACCGCCGAGGGCGACACCCCCAGCGCCGCCGCCACCTGCTTGAGCTGGATGCGGCCGCGCGTCAGCACGCCTTTGAGGCGGCCGGCAAAGCTGTCGTCATCGAGCGGTCCGTCAGACGACGGGAGTGAAGCAGCGGTCATGGAGCGGAATTTACTGAGAGTAATTCGCGACAGTATAACGCCTCAAAAATAGCGAAAAACTATCCAATTATGTGATTGATAGGTCTTAACGATTGGCCTGAGGCAACTAATTTTTCCTAGACTAGTCCATAATTCTCTAAAGGTAAATAAAAACACCAACAGTGAATTTATGGGTCGCCGCACCGAATCCCGCCTGTTCAGGCGCTACGGTGTCGGCATTTCGGGCGCCGTCTTCTGTGTGCGCCAGCCATCAACAGGGCTACTGGATATGACGCAAGCTTCTCTTTCCACCGATTTTCGTTCCGCCACGCTGGCACCCCGTCTTGATCTGTATATCGACGGCCAGTGGGTGCAGCCCGAAGGCGGCGTGTACCGCGACATCGTCGATCCTGCCAACGAAAACGTCCTGACGCAGGCCGCCGACGCGTCCGTGGCCGACGCACAGCGCGCCATCGCCGCTGCCCGCCGCGCCTTTGACGAAGGCCCGTGGCGCAACACCGGCACGCGCGAGCGCGCCCGCCTGCTCAACCGCATTGCCGACGCGATCGACGCCGATGCGGAAAACCTCGCCACGCTCGAATCGCTGAACACCGGCAAGACCATCATCGAAAGCCGCTGGGACATGGACGGCATTGCCGCCACGTTCCGCTACTTTGCGGGCCTGGTCGCCACCGAGTCGGGCCTCGTCAACGAAGCTCCGTCGCACGTCATCAGCCGCACGCTGCGCGAGCCGGTGGGCGTGTGCGGCCTGATCACGCCGTGGAACTACCCGCTGCTGCAAGCCGCGTGGAAGATCGCCCCCGCACTGGGCGCGGGCAACACGATCGTCATCAAGCCGAGCAACCTGACGCCGCTGACCACGCACCGTTTTACCGAACTGCTGATTGAAGTGGGCGTGCCGGCGGGCGTGTTCAACCTGATCACGGGTGCCGGTGAAGCCGGTGCCGAGTTGTCGCGCAACCTGGACGTGGATCTGGTCTCGTTCACGGGTGGGGCTGTTGCGGGTGCGGCGGTCATGAATGCCGCCATCGGCAACTTCAAGAAGATCGGCCTGGAGCTGGGCGGCAAGAACCCGAACATCATTTTTGACGATGCGGACTTCGATGCCGCTGTCGACCACGCCGTCAACGCTGCGTTCTTCCACGCCGGCCAGGTGTGCTCGGCGGGTTCGCGCCTGATGCTGCAAGACGGCATTCATGATCGCTTTGTCGAAGCGCTGGTCGAGCGCGTGAAGCGCATCCGCATCGGCAACGGCTTTGACGATGGCACGCAGATGGGCCCGGTGCAATCGGCCTTCCAGCGCCAGAAGATCGTCAACATGGTGCAAGCCGGTGTGGCCGAGGGCGCAGTGCTGCGCTGTGGCGGCAAGGCGCCGGAAGGCACGCAGTTCGAGCGTGGCTTCTGGCTGGAGCCGACCGTGCTCACCAACGTGAACGACAACATGAAGATCGCCACCGAAGAAATCTTCGGCCCGGCACTGACCATCGAGCGCTTCACTACCGAAGAAGAGGCCGTGCGCCGCGCCAACAACACGCCATTCGGCCTGGCCGGCGCCGTGTGGACGCGCGATCTGGACCGCGCCAACCGCGTTTCGCGCGCACTGCGCTTCGGCACGGTGTGGGCGAACGACTATCACCCGTACTTCCCAGAGGCACCGTGGGGCGGCTACAAGGCCAGCGGCATTGGCCGTGAACTCGGCCGCGGTGGCCTGGACGAGTACACCGAACTCAAGCACAGCTACATCAACCTCGCACCGGCCCCGATGGGCTGGTTTGGCACGGACGCTGCGTAACCAGGGAGGGCTAGTTTTGACGACAAATACCGTACAGGAATACGACTACATCATCGTGGGCGCGGGTTCGGCGGGCTGCGTGCTGGCCGCGCGCCTGACCGAAGACCCGGACGTGACCGTGCTGCTGCTCGAAGCGGGCGGCCCCGACCATCGCTGGGACTTCCGCACGCAGATGCCGGCTGCGCTGGCCTATCCGCTGCAGGGCACGACGTACAACTGGGCCTACGAAACCGAGCCCGAGCCGCACATGAACAACCGCCGTATGGCGCAGGGCCGCGGCAAGGGGTTGGGCGGCTCGTCGCTCATCAACGGTATGTGTTTCATCCGCGGCAACGCGATGGACTACGAGCGCTGGGCGAGCGACTTCCAACTCGAGGACTGGACTTACGCCGACTGCCTGCCGTACTTCCGCAAGTCGGAAACGTACGACAAGGGTGCCAACGACTGGCACGGCGATGCTGGCCCGCTGCAGGTCACCACGCCCAAGCAGGACAACAGCCTGCTGTTCCACGCCTTTATCGAAGCCGGTGAGCAGGCTGGCATTCCGGCCACCGACGATCTGAACGGCTATCGTCAGGAAGGCCTTGGCCCGATGGACCGCACCGTGACCGCCAAGGGGCGCCGAGCCAGCACCTCGCTCTGCTATCTGGATACCGCGCGCAAGCGTTCCACGCTGACGGTGCTGCCGCGCGTGCTGGCGGATCGCGTGATCTTCGAGGGCACGCGTGCCGTGGGCGTCGAAGCGCTGATGGATGGCAACCGCGAAACGTGGCGTGCGCGCCGCGAGGTGATCGTCACCAGCGGCGCCATCGCTTCGCCGCAGTTGCTGCAACGCTCGGGCGTGGGCAATGCGGATGAGTTGCGTGCCATGGGCATCCACTCGGTCGCGCATCTTCCTGGCGTGGGCGAGAACCTGCAGGACCATCTGGAGATGTACATCCAGTACGAGTGCCTGCGTCCGGTGTCGATCTACGAAAACACGCTCTGGTACAACAAGCCGAAGGTCGGTCTGGAGTGGTACCTGCATGGCACGGGCGCCGGTGCCAGCAACCACTTCGAGGCGGGTGGCTTCATCCGCAGTGACGACAGTTTCGAGTGGCCGAACATCCAGTACCACTTCCTGCCGCTGGCGGTGAACTACGACGGCAGCAACCCGGTAAAGATGCATGGCTTCCAGTGCCACGTCGGGTCGATGCGTTCGCCGTCCACGGGTTACGTGAAGCTTGCCTCGCGCGACCCGCGTGACAAGCCGCGCATCCTGTTCAACTACATGGCGCACGACGTGGACTGGCGCGAATTCCGCGCCGGCGTGCGCATCACGCGCGACATCATCGCGCAGCGCGCATTCGACCAATACCGCGGCCGTGAAATCAGCCCCGGCCCGAGCGTGCAGACCGACGCCGAGATCGACGCCTTCGTGCGCGACCATGCCGAGACCGCGCTGCATCCGTCCTGCACTTGCAAGATGGGCTCGGCCGATGACCCGATGGCCGTGGTCGACAACGAGGGCCGCGTGCATGGGCTGGAAGGCCTGCGCGTGGTGGATGCGTCGATCATGCCGCGCATCGTCACCGGCAACCTGAACGCGCCGACGATCATGATGGCCGAGAAGATCGCCGATCGTATTCGCGGTGTGGCGCCGCTGGCGCGTTCGGATGCGGCGTTCTACGTGCATGGCAAGTCGCCACTGCAGGCGCCGCAGAAGGACACGAGCGCGCCGCTGGTTGCCAGCGAACTGGTGACGGCCTGATGCGCTGGCCGAGGGTCGCGACGATGCTGGGCGGGGCGGCGGCATGCGCTGCCGCGCTGCCTGTGTTTGCCGACGAGGCTCCGGCCAGCGACGACAAGCGCTGGTCGGCCAACGCTTCCGTCGTCTCGCAATACGTGTCGCGCGGCCTGCGCCAGACATGGGGCAAGCCCGCGCTGCAGGCGGGCGTCGACTACACGATGCCGAACGGCCTCTACATCGGCGCATGGGGCTCGCAGATCAGCGACCACGTCATCGCCGGCGGCCATGTGGAAATCGACACCTACGTGGGCTATGCGACCACCGTCGCGCACGACATCGAGCTGACTACCGGGCTGTATCGCTACTGGTATCCGGGTGCCCGCTATGACAAGGCCTTTGCGGGCGGCCCGGCCACGGGCTACGGCTACACGGAGTGGATGGTTGGCACCGGTTGGCGCGGCGTGTCGGTCAAGCTGTGGACATCGTTGTCGAATTACTTCGGCTTTGATGGCAACTCGCTGGCCGATGGCATCGACAAAGGCAGCCGTGGCTCGACCTATGCCGAGGCCAACTGGGACGTGCCGCTGCCCAACGATTTCACGCTCGGCCTGCACATCGGCCATGAGCACGTGCGCAACCACAGCGCATTCAGCTTTACCGACTACCGCGTCGAGCTGTCGCGGCCCATCAACAAGTTCCTGACGCTGTCCGCTGCCCTCACCGGTGCTGACGCGTCTGCCTATGCCAACCAGGAGTCGGCGCGTAACGGCGCCGACCGCATGACGCTCGGCCGGCGCACGGTCGTGCTCAAGCTGACGGCGGCGTACTGAGCGGCAGGCGGCGTCTTTCCTTCAACCCTTTCCCCACAACCTTCGCTCTGAGAGCAACACACCATGGCCTCCCTGGGTTTTACCGACGTTGTCGGTCTGGTCGGCGTCGCCGCTTATGTTTCTGCGCACTTCGGCGTGCAGGTCTTGCATAAATCGCCAACCAGCGCATTTGCCGTCCGGCTCAACATGATCGGGCCGATCTGCATCCTGATTTCGCTGATGGGTTCATTCAACCTGTCATCGTTCCTGACGCAATTCTTCTGGCTTGCGTTGACGCTGATGGGCTGGTGGCGGAACAAGCAGGCAGGGCGGCCGGTGGCGGAAGCGCCTGGCGCGCCGCGCCCAGGGCAGCCAGCGCAGCAATAGGTTCGTGTTGTTTTGGCAAGACCGCGCTTTCGAGCGCGGTTTTTTTTCGCTCGCGCTATTAGCCGAATGCAGCGATCACGGCATCGATGAAGCTGGGCAGCTTGGGCGTCGGCCGCCGGTCGGGCGAGTAGAGCAGGTGGATCGGCCGAGACGGCGGTTCATCATCGGCGAGCAGCAGGACCAGCCTGCCGCTCGAAAGATATTTCTGCATCGGCTGCAGGCTGATGCCCAACCCTTCGAGCGCCGCCATGCGCAGCCCGGCGCCGTTGTCGATCGAGAAGCGGCTTTTCACGCGCACCGCATGTTCCGGCCCATGTGCATTGGTGAACTGCCAGTCGAGCGCGGTGGGCAGCGCCCAGTATGCAAAGCCCAGGCATTCGTGCTCGGCCAGTTCGCTCGGATGCCGCGGCGTACCGTGCACGGCCAGAGGTACGCGGGCGAGGTACACACCACCAACCGATACGACATCAATGCCTGCGCGATCAGGCCGGAGTCGGCCAGCGGCGCGATGCGGGTCACCGCGTCATTGGCTTCGTCCACCACATCGACGTATTGATGCTGCTTTTGGAACTATCGTTTAGGACGTTTCTTATTTTGTCGGTGGTGGCAACTATCTATTCTGATCTCAAGCGCGACACGTTGAGCGCCACCGAATATCCAGCCATATAAGGAACCGACCATGAACACTCGTCTCTCCCGCAACACCCTCTTGACCCTAGTGGCCGCCGTGTCCGCTTCTGCCGCACTGCTGGCCCAACCGGCCGTCGCCGAACAGACGAAGGCCGACCCGTACACGCAAGGTGCCGTCGCCAAGGCCGATCCGTACACGGATGGCGCCGCCGCCAAGGTCGACCCGTACACCGATGGTGCCGATCGCCAGGCCGACACTTATGGCTACCTGTCGTGGAACCGCGATACGACGTATCCGACGACTTCTGACGCGCGTGCCTGATCCGGTCGCTTAAAAAAAGAAAAAGCCCTGGAGGTGAAACCCAGGGCTTTTCTGTTTGCGCGGCATTTTGCACGCGGCGATCTGACGACGCCGGCTCTGTGCACCAAGTTGCCGTGATGCGGTGAGCATGTGATGCAAGCGCCTCTGCACCAATGTCTGCTGCGTTGGCATATTGTTGATAATGGAAGAACAGTCTTTTCTTTGAAGTGCCATTTATTCTTCGGTGGCAACGATCTATTCTCACCTCAAGCGCAACGAACTGAGCGCAACCGAACATCCAGGCACATAAAAGGAGCCGATCATGAACACCCGTCTCGCAACCGCTTTCTCCCGCAACACCCTGCTGGCCCTGGTGGCCACTGTGTCCGCTTCTGCTGCACTGCTGTCGGCCCAACCGGCTGCAGCTGCCGTGCAAAGCGCTGATCCCTACACGCAAGGCGCTGTCGCCAAGGCTGACCCCTACACACAGGGCGCCGCCGCCAAGTACGACGTCTACACGCAAGGCGCCGATCGCCGGGCCGATACCTACGGCTACCTGTCGTGGAAGGGTGACCGCTTCGACCCGTACACCCAAGGTGCCGTCGGTAAGGCCGACCCGTACACCGATGGCGCTATCGCCAAGGCTGATCCGTACACGGACGGCGCTGCTGCCAAGTTCGACCCGTACACCCAAGGCGCTGACCGTCAAGCCGACACCTATGGTTACCTGTCGTGGAACGGCGATGCTTCGTATCCGAAGGACGCTGCTTCGAACGTCTAATCGAACTGCACCAAAGCAAAAGGGCCTTGGGTTTCACCCCAAGGCCCTTTTTGTTTGTGCAGCGTTTCCGCTGGTCGATCAGACCACGCCGGCTTCGTGCGCTTGCTGATCGGCGTGGTACGAGCTGCGCACCATGGCGCCCACGGCGGCGTGCGTGAAGCCCATCTCGTAGGCCTTCTCTTCGAACATCTTGAAGGTGTCCGGATGCACGTAGCGCAGCACCGGCAGGTGGTGGCCGGACGGCGCCAGGTACTGGCCGATGGTCAGCATGTCGATGTCGTGCTCGCGCATGTCGCGCATGACTTCGAGGATTTCCTCGTCCGTCTCGCCCAGGCCGACCATCAGGCCGGACTTGGTCGGCACATTCGGGTTGCGGGCCTTGAAGTCCTTCAGCAGCTTGAGCGAGTGCGCGTAGTCGGCGCCCGGGCGAGCCTGCTTGTACAGGCGCGGCACGGTTTCGAGGTTGTGGTTCATCACGTCCGGCGGGCATGCCTGGAGGATGTCCAGCGCCTTTTCCAGGCGGCCGCGGAAGTCCGGCACCAGCACTTCGATGCGGGTGGCCGGCGAAAGCGCGCGCGTACGCGAGATGCAATCCACGTAATGCTGGGCGCCGCCGTCACGCAGATCGTCGCGGTCGACGCTGGTGATGACAACGTAGTTGAGCTTGAGCTGGGCGATGGTCTTGGCCAGGTTTTCCGGCTCGTTCACGTCGAGCGGGTCCGGGCGGCCGTGGCCGACGTCGCAGAACGGGCAACGGCGCGTGCACTTGTCGCCCATGATCATGAACGTGGCCGTGCCCTTGCCAAAGCATTCGCCGATGTTCGGGCAGCTGGCCTCTTCGCACACCGTCACGAGGTTGTTGGCGCGCAGGATGTCCTTGATCTCGTAGAAGCGCGAGTTGCCGGTGGCGGCACGCACGCGGATCCAGTCCGGCTTCTTGAGCTTTTCGGCCGGCACGATCTTGATGGGGATGCGCGCGGTCTTGTCGAGCGACTTCTGCTTAGCGGTGGCGTCGTACGGTTTGTTCGACGGGGCTGCAGAGGTTTCGGCGACAGTGGCGCCGGTGGCGGAATCGGTCATCGTGTTCTCCGCGTGCGCTTGTGACACACGCTTGGGTCGGCTGCATGCCGGTCGCTAGGCGCTAGCGGCTTCGGCAGGTTGCGCTTGCGCGCGTTGCTGCAATTGGGCGACCAGCGCATTGGCCAGGTCGCGGGAAACGGGTTGCCAGTCGCTTGCATCGACCGTGCGCCCGGACGCATCGTGGGCACCAGCGGTCACCATGTCGACGGTTTCCAGGCCGGCATAGCCACACGGGTTGATCTGCGTGAAGGGCGACAGGTCCATCGCCAGGTTCAGGCTCACGCCGTGGTAGCTGCAGCCGTTGCGGATCTTCAGCCCCAGCGCAGCGATCTTGGCGCCAGCATGCGGCCCGCCCGACAGGTAGATGCCGGGGGCGCCAGCCTTGCGTTCGGAGGCGACATTATACGTGGCGAGCGTCTCGATGACGGCCGCTTCAATGGCATCGACCAGCGCCTTCACGAACAGCCCGCGGCGGCGCAGATCCAGCAAGAGGTAGGCAACGACTTGGCCGGGGCCGTGGTAAGTGATCTGTCCGCCACGGTCGACTTTGACCAACGGGATGTTGCCGGGGGCCAACAGATGTGCCGGATCACCGGCCAGACCGAGCGTGAACACCGGCGGGTGTTCGACCAGCCAGATCGTGTCGGGGGTGTCGGGGCCGCCGGGTTTGTTGCGGTTGGCGGTGAACGTCTGCATCGCGTCGAAGCACTCGGCGTAGTCCTGAAGGCCGCGTTCGACGATGTCAATCGGAATCATGCTCGCGAGTGTATCGCAGGGCCGCCGATGGCGCCGGGGCGCCTTTGCCCAGTCGGCTCGTAGGGTTGGCCCAAAAAACGATGCCGGTGCGATGGGAGGCATCGCACCGGCATCGGGCTTTCGCGGCATCGGCCGCAAAAGGAGGCTAAAACAGGTCCGGCGTGCTCAGGTGGCCAGCTCAGGCCGCCACGATCGGCGTTTCGACGTGCTCATTCCAGCCGAGCGCGGCCAGCGTATGCCGCCAGCCATCCGTCACGTGCCACGGTTTGCGCGGCATGTGGCCATCTACCGCTTCCATCGCCAGCGACACCGGGCCGGCGGCTTTCGGATCGACCGAGACAACGATTTCCTCGCCGCGCGTGACGGCGACGCTGCCGCCAGCGTGCAGCCATTCGTCGCCGGCTTTGTTCTCGTGCGTGACCCACACGTCACGGCCAAAAGCTTCTTCAACCCGCAGGTTCTGGTTCGCTGGCATGCGCAGTGCCACCACTTCGCCGGGTTGGAGAGTGAATACAATTTTTGTTAGTACAGCTTTCATGATCGGCTCCTTCACGGCATCGAGGCGGGGCCTGCCGTGGAAGTAGTCTAGGTGGTTGGTTGCCTAGTACAAAACGATATATATTGTTGTCTTTGATAGCCTAGCTCACATAGAGATAAGAAGCAGCACAACAAAATCCGGAGGGAATATGACGGAGATCCGCGAACCGATGCGCCTGCCCCCGCTGGGCGCACTGCGGGTGTTCGAGGCGGCGGCCCGCTATGAGAGTTTTTCGCGCGCGGCGACGGAGTTGTTCGTCACGCACGGCGCGGTCAGCCACCAGATGCGCGCATTGGAGGAAGATCTCGGTGTGCCGCTGTTCGAGCGGCGCGGCAAGCGCGTCACGCTCACCCATGCGGGCCGTGTCTACGCCGATCGCGTGCGCGAGGCGCTTGACCAGATCGCCCAGGCCACGCACCAGTTGCGCGCCGGCAACCGTGACAACCGTCTGGCCATCAGCACCATGCCCTCGTTTGCCGCGCGCTGGCTCACACCGCATATCGGCACCTTCATCGAAAAGCACCCCGAACTGGAGGTGGAGTTGTTCTCCAGCCCCGCGCTGGTCGATTTCGGGCGTGAAGAGGTGGATGTGGCGTTGCGCATGGGCTCGGGCAACTACCCGGGGCTGTATGTGGAGAAGCTGCTCGACGACGTGTTCTTCCCGATCTGCAGCCCGTCGTACAACGGTGGCCGCCTGCCGCGCACGCTGGCCGAGATGGCGGGCATGACCCTGCTGCGCAGCGAGGGCGAGGATTGGACGCCCTGGTTCGAGGCCGCTGGCATGGAGGGGTTTGTCGAGCCGCGTGGCGGGCTGATGTTCCAGGATTCATCGCTGCTGCTGCAGGCCGCGGCGGCCGGGCAGGGCATTGCACTGATCCGTCCGACGCTGGCGTTCAACGAGTTGCTTGCGGGCCGCGTGGTGCGCCTGTTCGAGACGACGACGCCGTGCCCGTGGAACTACTACTTTGTCTGCCCCCACAGCGCGCTGCAAACGCCCAAGATGCAGGCGTTCCGTGCGTGGCTGCTACCGGAGATTGCCGCGTTCAAGCTCAAGCTGGAGCGGTTGATGGATGACAACACCGTCTGCCTGGGCCACGTCGCCAAAGGGTGATGCCGGATCGGCTTCGCAAATGCAAACGCCCCGGCATGACCGGGGCGTTTTGTTTGGTGCGCGAGGCGCCTTACAGCACGATCTTGACCATCGGGTGGCTGGTCAGCGCCTGGTACAGCGCATCGAGCTGCTCACGGCTGGTGGCGCGCACGATCACCGTCAGGCCGAGGTAGTTGCCGCTCGACGACGGGCGCATTTCCAAGCGACCGGCGTGGAACTCCGGATCGTGCTGCTGCACCAGCTTGACGATCGTCTCGGCAAAATCATCCTGCATCGCCCCCATCACCTTGATGGGGAAGTCGCTCGGATACTCGATCAGCGATTGCTCGGGCGGGATGTGGCCCGGCGGCGGGGGTGTGTGCGAAGAGGTCATGTCGAAGTAAATGGGGTCGATTACTTCTTTTTAAACCACAGCTTGACCGTGTCGATCGTGCGGCCGATGAAGCCGGCTTCCGGCACGGCTTCCAGCGCCACCACCGGGAATTCCGACACCACGGTCGAGCCGTCCATCACCTTGACCGTGCCGAGCTGCTGGCCCTGCGTGATCGGGGCGATCAGCGGGTCCTTGCGCTCCAGCACCGGCTTCAGGCGAGCACCTGCGCCCTTGGGCACGGTGATCCACTTGTCTTCGGCCACGCCCAGCTTCACGGTCTTGGCCTGGCCCTTGTACACATCAGGCGTCTGCAGCGGCGCCTGGGCTTGGTACAGGCGCACGGTGTCGAAGAACTGGTAGCCGTAGTTCAGGACCTTCAGGCTTTCCTGCGTGCGGATGCCGTCGCTCTTGGTGCCGATGATGACCGACAGCAGGCGGCGATTCGCACCCGGCACATCCGGCAGCGGACGGTTGGCCGACGTGACCAGGCAGTACCCGGCCGACTTGGTGTGGCCGGTCTTGCCGCCGTCAACGGTCGGGTCGAGCCACAGCAGGCGGTTGCGGTTGGGCTGCTTGATGTTGTTATAGGTGAATTCCTTCTGCGAGTAGAACTTGTAGTCCTGCGGGAAATCCTTGATCAGTGCCGACGTCAGGATCGAAAGATCACGTGCGGTGGAATAGTGGTTCGGGTCGGGCAGGCCGGCGGCGTTGGCGAAGTGCGTGTTCTTCATGCCCAGGCGCTGCGCTTCGCGGTTCATCAGCATCACGAAGTTGGTCTCCGTGCCGCCCACGGCTTCGGCCAGCACCAGCGCGGCATCGTTGCCCGATTGCACGATCAGGCCCTGCGTCATCTCGCGCACCGAAGCGGGCTTGCCCGGCTCCAGGAACATGCGTGACTCATCTGTCTTGACGGTGCGCACGGTCTCCGTGGGCGTGATCATCTGGTCGTACTTGAGCTTGCCGTCGCGCACGGCTTCAAAGACCAGGTAGGCCGTCATCAGCTTGGTGAGCGAGGCGGGCTCAATGCGCTCATCCATATTGGCGCCAGCGAGCACCTGGCCGCTGGTCACGTCAGTCAGCATCCACGAGCGGGCCGCGACTTGCGGGGCAGGCACGGACTGCGCCGCGACCGGCAACGCCG
The DNA here is from genome assembly GCF_000442475.1 of Ralstonia sp. AU12-08. Classification (NCBI taxonomy): domain Bacteria; kingdom Pseudomonadati; phylum Pseudomonadota; class Betaproteobacteria; order Burkholderiales; family Burkholderiaceae; genus Ralstonia; species Ralstonia sp. AU12-08. Next base: position 61,529 of record NZ_ASZV01000042.1, read on the forward strand.
TGACAAGCGTGGCTGCGGCAACAACGGTGACAGCGGCGGAAGAGAAGGCGGAAGCGGTGAAACGGGTCTGCATGGCGGGTCCTGCGGTCTGCTTGAGGAGGGTGTATCTACGATGCCGCGCACGGGGGGAGGCGCGGCATCCGGAAAAACAAAGGGGTTAGGGCCGTGGCGCCCAGGCGCCGGTAATGAGCTGCTTGATCAGATGCAGCTTGCGGTGGAAGAAATGATCTGCGCCCGGGATGACGATGACAGGCAGCTCCTGCGGTCGCGCCCAATTGAGCACGTCGATGAGCGGCACGGTGTCGTCCTGCTCGCCGTGGATGACGATGGTGTCGGCCGGCACCGGTGCCACGTCCCAGCGCGAGGTGGCGGTGCCGACCAGCGCCAGGCGCTCGGCGGGCGTGCCGGCCTCGGCCAGGTGGCGTGCCACCTGCGAGATGACGAAGCTGCCAAACGAGAAGCCGCCCAGTGCCAGCGGCAGCGTGGCCACATCGGCTGACCATTCGGTTTGCGTACGCATCCAGTCGAGCACCGCCAGCACGTCGTCCTGCTCGCCGATACCGTTGTCGTGCGTGCCTTCGGTCTTGCCCACGCCGCGGAAGTTCAGGCGCACCGTCACGTAGCCGAGGCCGACGAAGGTGCGTGCCAAGGTCTGCGCGACCTTGTTGTCCTTGGTGCCGCCAAACAGCGGGTGCGGATGGCCAACCAGGGCCAGGCCACGCGGTGCGCCCATGGTCGCATCGGGCAGGTCAATCGACAGGTCGATCTGTCCGACCGGGCCGGGGATCAGGCGTTCTTCGGTATGCACGTTCATGGAAATACAGATGCGCGGATGCAGTCAGACTCAAGCGGCTCAGGCGTTGGCAGGGCGATCGACCATCAGCCGTTCGACCGGTTTGCCGTCAATCAGGTGGCTCTGGATGATCTCGTCGATGTCTTCTTTGTCAACGAAGGTGTACCAGACGGCCTCGGGGTAGACCACCATGACCGGGCCGAGTTCGCAGCGGTCGAGACAGCCGGCCTTGTTGATGCGCACGCGGCCTTCGCCGTTGATGCCGAGCTCCTTGCAGCGCTTCTTGGCGTATTCCTGCATGGCCTTGGCGCCAAAGTCGGCACAACAGCGCGAGCCGTCCTCGCGTTCGTTCAGGCAGAAGAAAACGTGGTGCTGGTAGTGGCTGCTCATGGGCGGACAGGACTGGCTCAGAGGGCTGAGGTGACGGCGCACGGGGCAGGATCTGGAAGGTTTCCAGGCACCGGGCGCACAGTGTGGATTTGCGTAACGAGCCGGCATTATACGGCCCCAAGGTGGCGACTTCCCGTGAGTTGGCCGCGCGATGCTGCGTCGCAACACGTTTTCCGGATGTCTGGACGCCCGTGTGCGCGGATTCCGGGATTGACGACGGGTGGGCTGGGTGCCATCGTAAGCACACCAGGCTGGCGCTAGGTGGCACAAGGGCTGGCGGGTTGTTGGTCAAGAAAATCAACACTGGCATAGCCCTTGCGATAAAGAACGCCCTGCCGCGGGAAACGCCGGATGCGTCGGCGTGGCAAGGCAGGAGAGAGACCACACCAGGGCGGGTCGGACCGGGCGAGCAGTTGAGCGCACGGCCGGTCTGTGACACTCGAGGAAGACATGAAAAAACCGTTCTACAAAATCCTGTACGTACAGGTGCTGACGGCCATCGTCATCGGCGTTCTGCTGGGCCATTACTCGCCCGAACTGGCCGTGAAGATGAAGCCGCTGGGCGATGGCTTCATCCAACTGATCAAGATGGTGATCGGGCCGATCATCTTCTGTACGGTCGTCTCCGGCATTGCCGGCATGCGCGACATGAAGAAGGTGGGTCGCGTGGGCGGCAAGGCGCTGCTCTACTTCGAGGTTGTCTCGACCTTCGCGCTGATCATCGGTCTGGCCGCTGGCCACATCTTCAACCCGGGCCACGGCTTCAACGTGGACGTAAACACCATCGACGCCAAGGCCGTGGCGCAGTACGCCGCCAAGGCGCAATCGGCCAGCACGGTCGACTTCCTGCTGAACATCATCCCGAGCACGGTGGTGGATGCCTTCGCCAAGGGCGACATCCTGCAGATCCTGCTGATCGCGCTGCTGTTTGGTGGTGCGCTCTCGGCCATGGGTGAACGCGCGCAGATGGTCACGGACTTCATCGATCAGATCTCGCACGTGTTCTTCCGCATCGTGCACGTCATCACGCGCGTGGCCCCGATCGGCGCGTTCGGTGCGATGGCCTTCACCATCGGCAAGTACGGCGTGATCTCGCTGGTGCCGCTGCTCAAGCTGGTCGGCACGTTCTATCTGACAGCCATCATTTTCGTGGTGGTGGTGCTGGGCATCATTGCGCGGCTGGTTGGCTTCAACATCTTCCGCTTTGTCGCGTACATCAAGGAAGAGCTGCTGATCGTGCTGGGCACGAGCTCGTCGGAATCGGCGCTGCCGCACCTGATGGAAAAGATGGAGAAGCTGGGCTGCTCGAAGTCGGTGGTGGGCCTGGTGGTTCCGACCGGATATTCGTTCAACCTGGACGGCACCAACATCTACATGACGATGGCGGTGATCTTTATCTCGCAGGCGCTGAACATCGAGCTGACCTGGACGCAGCAACTGACCATCCTGGCCGTTGCCATGCTGACCTCGAAGGGCGCATCGGGCATCACTGGTGCGGGCTTCATCACGCTGGCGGCCACGCTGGCCGTGGTGCCGGATATTCCGGTGGCAGGCATGGTGCTGATTCTCGGTATCGACCGCTTCATGAGCGAGTGCCGCGCGCTGACCAACATTACCGGCAACGGTGTGGCCTGCGTGGTGATCTCGGCGTGGGAACGCGAGCTGGATCGCGCCAAGCTGGCTCGCGTGCTATCGGGCAACCGCAGCGACGAAGGCGTGCCGGCCACCCCGGCAGCCTGATCGGGCAACACTGGCAGGCGCCCGCGGGCGCCGCCGCTTGAAAGCGTATGATTGCGGGGCCCGTCTTCCAGGCGGCCCCGCTTCTTATTTGGAGCGCCTCGCTCGTGACACGCACGACGGCCCGAGTGGATGGAGCGGCTTTGGAAGACACGGCAGGGATCTCAGCCCCCGCACGCTCCGCCGCCCACCTCCAACCGATGTCCGATCCTGATTTCTCGTTCACCAGCGCCTCCGGCTCGCGACGCGGGTTCTGGTGGCTGGTGGCGGCCGGGCTTGTGGCGCTGATGACCGTGGTGTGCGCGACCACCTTTGTGGTGACGTGGAACCGCGGTCTCGCGCAGGCGCAACAAGCCGCCGGCGGCCGTGTCGACCGCTACGCCGCCAACCTCAAGAGCACACTCGACCGCTACGAGTACCTGCCGGCGCTGGTGGCGCTGCATCCGTTCATTCACGATCTGCTGGCCAACCCGACGCTGGCCAACGTCGAACGCGCCAACCGCTACCTGCGCGAGGTCAATGACCGCGCACACGCCACCGCCACGTACGTGATTGCCCCCAGCGGCAGGGCGATGGCGGCTTCCAACTACAACCAACCCGACAGTTTTGTCGGCGCGGAATACCTGTTCCGGCCGTATTTCCAGCAGGCGGCGGCGGGCCACGTCGGACGCTTCTACGGCATCGGCATCACGCGCGAAGAGCCGGGCTACTACATCTCGCAACCCGTCATGCAAGACGGCCGCGTGATTGGCGTGACGGTGGTCAAGCTCAACCTCGAATGGTTTGGCCGCGCCAGTCACGATGCGTCGGAGCCGGTGATGGTGGCCGACGAGAACGGCGTAATCTTCCTGTCCTCCGTGCCGGCGTGGCAGTACCGCACGGTGGAGCCCCTGACGCCGCATCTGCAGGCGCAGCTGGAATCCACCCGCCAGTACTACCGCAAGCAGATCACGCCGCTGCCGCTGCAGCCCGAGGCACCGGCGTTTCTGCGCTTGACCGGGCGCTTGCCCGAGGGCGCCGAGCTCGTGCGCATCGGCGAGCGTCTGAATGCGACGCGCTATCTGCAGGTCTCGCGCGATCTGGTCGAACCGGACTGGACGCTGATGTATCTCACGCCCGTCGACCCGGTGATGAGTGCCGCGCGCAGCGCCACGGTGGCCGCCGCATTTGCCTTTGCGTTTGCATGCCTGCTGCTGTTCTATTGGCGCCAGCGCCGTCTGCGCATGATGGAAATGCTGCGCAGCCGCAGGATGCTCGAAACTGCGTACGACCAGCTCGAACGCCGCGTCGAAGACCGCACGGCCGACCTGATGGCCACCAACGAGCAGCTCCAGCACGAGATCATCGACCGCACGCGCGCCGAGGCCGAATTGCGCGCCACGCAAGACGAACTCGTACAGGCCAGCAAGCTCGCCGCGCTGGGCCAGATGGCCGCCGGCATCACGCACGAACTGAACCAGCCGCTGGCCGCGCTGCGCACGTTCTCTGACAACACCCGCATCCTGTTGGAGCGCGGTCAGCACGGCGCCGCCACCGACAACCTGCAGGCCATTGCCGACCTGACCGAGCGCATGGGCAAGATCACCGCGCAGCTCAAGCTGTTTGCAGGACGCTCGCGCCGCAAGCATAGCGATGTGCAGGTACGCGTGGCGCTTGATCACTCGCTGGCGCTGCTGCGTCCGCGCCTGGGCGACGTGCGGCTCGAACTGCACTGGCGCGTGCCCGAAGTCGAAGCCATCGTTCGCGCCGATGAACTGAAGCTTGAGCAGGTCCTCATCAACCTGATCGGCAACGCGCTGGATGCCATCGGCGCCAACGACGCCGAGCGCCCAGGCCGCATCGACATCGACATTGGTCCCGCCGAGGGCATGCCGTCGCAACTGAGTATTGCCGTACGTGACAATGGCGCCGGCATTCCCCCCGATGCCATGCCGCACCTGTTCGAGCCCTTCTTCACCACCAAGGAGATCGGCCAGGGCCTGGGCCTGGGGCTGGCGATTTCCACCAGCATTGCGCGCGACTTCGGTGGCTCACTCTCGGCAACGAACGTACCGGGTGGCGGCGCGCAATTTACGCTGACACTGGTACGCGCCGAGGTGACCTCGGCCACTCTATCCTGACCTGTTTCTCATACACAGACGACCCATGTCCGAAGGCTTGAACGTTCTCTTCATCGAAGACGACCCGCCTGTGCGCCAGGCCACCGCGCAGAGCCTGGAGCTGGCCGGCTTCAACGTGCAGGCGTTCGGTAGCGCCGAAGAAGCCGTCGGCAAGATCGACGCGAACTTCCCCGGCGTGGTGGTGAGCGACCTGCGCTTGCCAGGCGCCAGCGGCATGGACGTGCTCGCGCATTGCCAGTCGTTCGGCACGGGGATTCCCGTGGTGCTCGTCACCGGCCACGGCGACATCACCATGGCCGTGCAGGCGATGCGCGATGGCGCGTTCGACTTTATCGAGAAGCCGTTTCCCGCCGAACGCCTGACCGAGACCGTGCGCCGCGCCGTCGAGCGCCGCGCGCTGGAGTTGGAAAACCGCGCACTGCGCCGCGAGCTGGCCGGGCCGGCAGCGGGCACGCGCATCATCGGGCGCTCGCCCGCGATGGGTGCCGTACGCGCGCTGATCGAGAACGTGGCGACCACGGATGCGCCGGTGCTCATCAACGGCGAGACCGGCACCGGCAAGGAGCTGGTCGCACGCAGCCTGCACATGCTGTCGCCGCGTCATGACAAGCCGTTCATCGCGCTCAATTGCGGCGCGGTGCCCGAGCAGATTTTCGAGAGCGAGATGTTTGGCCACGAAGCCGGCGCCTTCACGGGTGCAGGCAAGCGGCGCATCGGCAAGCTGGAGCACGCTTCGGGCGGCACGCTGTTCCTCGACGAGATCGAGAGCATGCCGATCGCGCTGCAGGTGAAGCTGCTGCGCGTGCTGCAGGAAGGCGCGCTGGAGCGGCTGGGCTCGAACGTTTCGGTACGCATCGACGTACGTATCGTGGCGGCTGCCAAGGGCGACATGGAAGCGCTGATCGACGCGGGCGGTTTCCGGCGCGACCTGTACTACCGCTTGAACGTGGTCGCCATCGACCTGCCGCCACTGCGCGAGCGCCGCGAAGACATCATCCCGCTGTTCGAGCACTTCCTGCTCGAAGCCGCCGTGCGCTACCAGCGCCCGCTGCCGATGCTGGCTGAGCGCCAGCGCCACGAGCTGATGCAATCGAGCTGGCCTGGTAACGTGCGCGAGTTGCGCAACGCGGCGGACCGTCTCGTGCTTGGCGTCGGCCGCACGCCAGTGGTGACGGACGCGTCGGAAGACGGCATGCCGCTCAAGGAGCGTGTCGAGCGGTATGAACGTACGGTGATTGCTGAAACGCTGGCGCGCACGGGTGGTTCAGTGCACCAGGCGGCGGACATCCTGCAGGTGGGCCGTGCGACGCTGTACGACAAGATCAAGCGGTACGGCCTTTGACGCAGCACGCCTGCAAACCAGAACGCCCGGCACTAGCCGGGCGTTTTTCATGGGCACTCAGCCAAGAATCGGCTTGGCCCCCGGCATCGGGTACCCGCGCTCATCCGTCGGAACCCGCTGCGTCTGGAACGCAATGAACAGCGCTTGAAACTGGCCGTCGATCTCCACGATGACGGCGCCGTCCTGCTGCGTGCCGTTCTCGCGTGAATGGTCTTTCACTCCGGGCTGATGCACGACCGGATTGCCCTGGTTCATGTGCGTCTCGTGCAGGCCGTTATGCTGCGGCTCGAACAGGTAGCCGAAGCCGTAGACGGTGACATCGCCGCGCGGCGGCCAGCCTTTGCGGTCGTCGTCGCCGGAGCTGCCGTGGTAGACGTAGTCGATCGGCGCGGCGGTGCGGTCGAGCGTGAGCATGGTGTCGACCAGCGCGTTGATGTCGTTGTGTTCGGTGGCGGTATCGAGCGCAATCGGCTGCATGTTCGGGAAGTCGACCATGCCCGCATCGCGCACGTAGTCGATGCGCGGAAATCCATCCTGATGCAGGCCCGGTTCCAGCGCGGCCAGGTCGGCTGTCATCGGCAGCTTGAAGTCCTGCGTCCACTGATAGAGCACGTGGTAGCCGGCCTCGCCCGCACCAGGCATGGTCGAATCGGATTTCACGTTGGCGAGCACGACAAACTCCGCGCCGTCCGGCGTCTCCACCACGATCGCGTAGTGCGGATTGCCGTTGTAGCCATCAAGGTAGGGCACGCCAAATTTCAGCTTGCCCTTGAATATGCAGTAGTGATTGGCCATGCGATTGCTCCCTCTTGCGGTGCGTTCACGGACTGCCATTGCAGCAGCACTGCGTGAACCTTGTGTGGAATGCACCACGCTCGCAAACAAAAACGCCCGGCATCGACCGGGCGTTTTGATAGGTGGGGCGAGCGCTCAGGCCTGCTTGCCCAGCGTGTCTTTCAGGAGCGTATCGAACGAACTCCACTCCGGCTCGCCCACGTAGCGCTTGAGGATGCGGCCGTCACGGTCGACCAGAAAGGTGGTGGGGGTGAGCTGCACGTCGCCGAAAGCCTTGGCGGCGGAGCCATCGGCGTCCATCGCTACCTTGAAGGGCAACTGGCGCGTCTGGCTGAAGTTCATCACGTACATCGGTGCGTCATAGCTCATCGCCACGGCCACGTACTCCAGGCCCTGGCCCTTGTACTTGTTGTACGTCTGGATCATGTTGGGCATTTCCTTGACGCACGTGGTGCAGCTCGTCGCCCAGAAGTTGACGAGATAGACCTTGCCCTTCAAGTCTTGTGTGGAGAGCTTCTGCCCATCGAGCAGCGTGAAGGTGGCCGCCGGCACGTGTTGCGACGGTGAGAACGCGCGCCAGCCGAACCAGCCGGCAACCGCCAGCACCAGCACGATGACGGGCAACAGCCAGCGGCGGCCGGAAGCGGCAGCGGGCGTGGCAGCAGCAGAGGAAGTCAGGGTCGAGGCCATATCGGCAACGGCTCCGGAAATGGGGAACAAACGCCTATTGTAGGCCCGTCGCGCCGAGCCCGCTGGCTGGCTGCGACATTCTGTCTATTGCGATTTCAGCGTCACTTGCCGCTGGCGAGCGCCGTTTCATAAAGCGCCAGGTCCGCCGCGGAGAAGCAGCAGAAGGTGATTTCGTCGAGGCCCGTGCCGTGCTCGCGTGCCATGCGCACGGCAATCGGCGCGGCCAGGTGCGGCGGGAAACCGTACACGCCGGTGCTGATGCATGGAAACGCGATCGTGCACACGCCGTGCTGCCGTGCAAGCGCCAGGCTGTTGCGATAGCAGGCGGCCAGCAGCGTCGCCTCGTCCTGTCGGCCGCCGCGCCAGATTGGCCCGACGGTGTGGATAACGTAGCGCGCGGGCAGGCTGAAGCCGGGCGTGAGCTTGGCCTCCCCGGTGCGGCAGCCGTGGAGTGCACGACACGCCTCCAGCAATGCCGGCCCGGCAGCGCGGTGGATGGCGCCGTCCACACCGCCGCCGCCCAGTAGCGAGCTGTTGGCGGCGTTGACGATGGCATCGCAGTCGAGCGTCGTGATGTCGCCGCGCAGGGCTCGCAGGGTGGTGGTTGGGGGAGGCATGGCACGGTCCTTGGGGATGCGGCGGCGGTCTCTGCTCGATAATAGGCCGCTGGTGGCCCGACAAAACAAGACGGAGGCGGCGTGGCAGTCACAACAACGGCAGGTTGGCGGATAGGTTTAGGCGTGGCAGCGTGCGTGCTGCTGATGGCGTGCTCGCCCAAGTACGACTGGCGCACGGTGCACTCCGACGAAGGGGCCTACACCGTCGACTACCCCGCCAAGCCCACCGCCGAGGCCCGCCCTATCGCCATCAACGGTCAGCGCCTGCCGATGACGATGCAGGCCGCCAGTATTGACGGCACGCTGTTCGCCATTGGCGTGGTGGTGTTGCCGGCAGATGATCCGGTCTGGCGCCAGCAAGCGGTGGATGCCCTGCGTGCCGGGCTGTCAGCCAACCTCAAGGGCAACGTGGCCGTGCGCGACATTGCCGTGAAGACGGCTGCACAACCACCGCTGTCGCTGCCCGCAGTGGAGCTGGTTACCCAGGGCGCGGGCGGTGACGACCCCGCGCCGCGCCGCCTGACCGCCCGCGTGGTCGCCACGGGCAAGCACGCCTACCAGGCGGTCGTGCTGGAATCTGGCGATGCGGCACTGGATGCGCGTCAGCAGGAACAGGTCGAGCAATTCCTCGCCAGCTTCCATCCTTACTAGAGCAGGCCAGCCAAGCATCTGCGCCTTACGCGTTGGTGTCTCCTGTCACCAGCGCCTGAGCGCCTCTCGGCCGAAGGATTTTCTCAACCAGGCGTGCCGACATCTCGCGGCTCAACAGCCTTTGCAAATTGGCAAGCAACCGATTCTGCGTCCCCACAATCCGATAGCTCCGATTGCGATCCAGCGCCCACAACGCGTCCTGCACTACGTTCGCGACAGGCATGGGTGTGCCGACAGCCGCTTCCTTTGCACCAACGACATCAAAAAAGCCGGTTTGCGTTGCGCCAGGACACAGCGCGACGACCCGAATGCCGCGATGCCGGTTCTCGGCCCAAACCGCTTCCGAAAATGACAAAAGAAAGGCCTTGGTTGCGCCGTAGATCGCCATATAAGGGTCGGGCTGGAACGCGGCGGTTGACGCGACGTTGATGACGGCGCCATCGGATCGTGCCTGCATCCCCGGCAGCAGGAGATGCGTCAGCTCGACCGCGGCCATGCAGTTCACCAGCACTTCATCGCGTTGGCGCGCCCACGAAATCGTTTCGAAGCGTCCGTATGCCGCAAAGCCGGCATTGTTGATGAGGACATCAACGACCGTGCCGGTTGCCTTGAGAAGATGTGCCACCGTGGGCACGGCGTCCGTTGTGCTCAGGTCGACCGTCAGGAAATCGGCGTCGCAGGCGTAGTCGCGGCGCAACTCAGTGGTCAGCTCGTGCAGCTTGTCGCGGGAGCGTGCAACCAGCAGAAGTTTCGCGCCACGTTTGGCTAACGCGTAAGCAAACTCGCGCCCGATACCCGACGATGCCCCCGTGATGAGTGCTGTTTTTCCGCGAAAGTCGAAACGATTCTTCATGGCTTGCTGATGAAGTGGAAAGTGGAGCGGACTGTAAACCGTTGACTAAAGGCAACGGTCAAGCCCTAATGACGGTCCACAACATTGGGTAGGAAGAGGCAGCATGCGCATCGGCGAACTATGCAAGCGAGCGGGCGTTTCGCGCGATACCGTGCGCTATTACGAGCGGACGGGGTTGCTGGACAAGGCAGCACAACCTCACGCGACCAATACTTACAAGCGCTATTCCGAAGTCTCGCTACAGCGGATACGGCTGATCATCCACGCGAAAGCGTTGGGTTTCACCCTCGCAGAAATCAGCGACGTCATTCATGTCTGGGACAGTCCGACGTTTGCTGTTGCGCAAAAGGTCGCGTGTCTGGAAGCAAAACTCGCAGAACTCGATGAAAAGAGCCAGGCGCTGACCACGCTGCGCGCGGGGCTGCTGAATGCGCTGGCCAAAGTCGGCAGCGATTGCGTCGAAGGACATGTCGCGTGATGAGGCGCTGTCGGTGATATGTACAAAGCGGAGAGTTGGTTCCTGTCTTAGCGAGCTACCGTGTCTGCTCTCAGGAAATCCATGCGGTATGGCCCCAGGTGCGCCATCTGCGTTGCAAGACGCGGGTTGCCATCGATGCGCTCGTCGCCCAGATCCCAGCGATGATGCTTCCGCGAGCAGTTGACGATCCAGTCTAGGCGGGGTGCTCAAACAATTCGGCCCAAGCGCGCTGGCCGCAGGCGGTGCACAATCGTTGCTTTCCGCTCCACCGTTCCACACCACATCACGGGGAACCATCATGACGTTGCAAGTCTGGCTGGCCTTCTTTCTGGCCGCCTGGGTGATCGCCATTTCGCCGGGCTCGGGCGCGATCCTGTGCATGAGCCACGGGCTCACACATGGCGTGCGCCGCACATCGGTCACGATTGCCGGGCTGGAGCTTGGCATCGTGGTGATCCTGTTCATTGCGGGTGCCGGGCTGGGCGCGCTGTTGATCGCGTCAGAACATGCCTTTACGGCCATCAAGATCGTCGGCGCGATGTATCTGATCTACTTGGGCATCGTGCAATGGCGTACGCCCATCCAGATCGCCAAGCCTGCCGAAGGTGAGCCGGTGAAGGTGTCTGGCAGCAGTGCCCGCCGCCGCTTCCTGGTCGGGCTGCTCACCAACCTGACGAACCCGAAGGGCATCCTGTTCATGGTGGCCGTGTTGCCGCAGTTCATTGATCCGGCCAAACCGCTGCTGTCGCAGCTCGGCATCCTGGCGGCAACAATGGTGTTCGTCGACCTGATCGTCATGCACGGCTATGCGTTGCTGGCTTCGCGTGCGCAGCGGCTGTTCCGGAACCCGCGTGCGCTGCGCTGGCAGAGCCGCTTCTTCGGCGGCATGCTGATGAGCATCGGCGCCGCGCTGTTCTTCGTGAAGCGGCAGACTGCCTGACAGTTACCGTGCCTGCGGGGCTGGCCGCGTGCCGAGCCCCGTGCGCGCAATCACCAGCGCCCCCACCGGCGCCACTGCAAACAGCAGGAACAGCCAGCGCGATGCGGCGCCCAGATCCGGTGCCGGGCCCGCCGCGCCCAGCGTGTTGAGCACCACGCCGCCCAACGCGGCTCCTAACGCCGTCGCCACCAACTGCACCGTCACGATCGACGCCGATGCGCGGTCATGGTCCTCCGCCGGCGCCGCCGTCATGATGCGGTTGCCCAGGTGCGGCCACACCACGCCTACGCCCAATCCCACCAGTGTGAGTGCGACGATGATCAACGCAGTCACCCACGCATCGCCGGCGCCCATCGGCACCAGAAACGCCAGTACCAGCAGACCCACCGCGCACGCCCACGGCGCCACGCGGATCACGCGCGTGACCGACGCCTCGCGCAACGCCGCGCTCAGGATGGCGCCCAGCGTCCAGCCCGCCGAGGCCGTTGCCGCGATGTAGCCGGCAATCAACGGGCTCTGCCCATGCAACCGCTGCAGGAACAGCGGCACGAAGATCTCCGTGCAGGTGACCGTCACGGCCAGCAGCGCAGACACGCCGTACAGCGCGGCGAGCGCTGTGCGGCCCGTGTAGGCATCGGCGGGCAGGATGCGGCGGGAGGAGTGCATCTCTACGCGGCGGATCGCCAGCAGTGTGATGCCCGCTGCGATCAACCCAAGCGCGCCAAGCCACGGCGTGTCGCTGACGCTGGCCCACGAAGCGGCTACCACGGCCACCGCCAGGAGCACAAGCTGACGCGCCGGCGCGGGCGTCGGATGTTCTGCCTGGGTGGTCGCCGGTTTCAGCACGACCACCGCGGCGGCCGCCGCCAGCGCGATCAGCGCGACCAGCGACCAGAACGCCAATCGCCACGTCGCGTACTGCGCAAAGATGCCGCCGACCGCTGGCCCGAGCAGGGTCGCAATGCCCCACATGCCCGAGAGCAGCGCCAGCGCGCGTGGCCACAGCGGCTCTGGCAGCACGCTGCGCATCAGCACATATGGCGCCGACAGCAGCACGCCGCCGCCCAACCCTTGCAGCACGCGGCCGACCAGCAGTACCGGCATGGCTGGCGCCAGCGCACACAGCGCCGAGCCGCCGCCGAACACCGCCGCGCCCAACAGGTAAGCGCCGCGCGGCCCGATGTGCTGGATCACCTGTGCCGCCACTGCCGCCCCGGTGATTGACGCGACGATGAACAGCGTCGTATTCCACGCATAGAAGGCCACGCCGCCGATGTCGTCGACCACGCTCGGCAGGATCGTCGTGGTCAGGTACAGGTTGATGGCGTGCAGCGCCACGCCGGCGGCCAGCACCAGCACGCGCAGCGCATTGGCACCGCGAAACAGATCGAGCCACGAGGCATCGTCTGCGGTGATTGAGGTTGAACGCATCTTGGGCTCCAGCAAGGGATTGGGGTGGACACCTGCAAGGCGCGTCAGCCAGGTTGGCTGTGACAGTCCGCTTGCGTTACATCGCTCGGTATCGCACTATCTTGACGTCAAGATAAAAACGAGTTGTCTCGACGTCAAGATAACCACCGCTGGAGGAAGGGAGAATGGACCGCGCTGAACAGGCCGTCGAACAATGGAATCGCGAGCGCCCAGACCTGGATGTCGGCTCGATGCTGCTGCTCGGGCGCCTGGGCGAGGCGGCGCTCGTCATCGCGCGTGAACGGCTGAACCCGCTCTTTGCGGACTTCGGCCTGCAACCCGGCGAGTTCGACGTGCTCGCCACCCTGCGCCGCAGCGGCGCGCCGTATGCGCTTACGCCCACTGCGCTGTACGACGCGACGATGATGTCCTCGGGCGGCATGACCAATCGCATCGATCGCCTGCAGCAGGCCGGCTGGGTGGAGCGCCGCCCCAATCCGGAAGATGGTCGCGGCACGCTCGTCGCGCTTACCAAGGCGGGGTTTGCGTTGATCGACAAGGCGGTCAGCGCGCATGTGGAGAACCAGCGTGCCGTGCTCTCGGTGCTGACGGACGCCGAGCAGCGGCAGTTGGCGAAGCTGCTGGCCAAGCTGATCGACGGCCAGCGCGCGGACGAGCGTTAGTCCGCCTTCACCCCACGCCGATACTGGATCGCCTCACCCACGTGCACGGCATCGATCTGCTCATCGCCAGCCAAATCTGCGATGGTGCGGGCGAGCTTGAGCACGCGTGCATAGGCGCGGGCAGACCACGAGAAGCGCGTCATCGCGTGGCGCAGCAGACCATCGGCGGCATCCGTGCGGGCGCAGTGCAGATCGATCTCGTGGCCGGCCAGCAGCGCGTTGCGCTTGCCTTGGCGCGTGAGTTGCCGCGCATGTGCAGCTGACACGCGCTCGGCCACGTTGACCGTAGGTTCGCCCGGCGGGCCGTCCAGCAGTTCTTCCTGCGAGGGCGTTGGCACTTCGATCTGCACGTCGATGCGATCGAGCAGCGGGCCGGAGATGCGCGCCTGGTAGCGCTCAACCTGGTCTGGCGTGCAGCGGCACGCGCGCAACGGATGACCGCGATAACCGCAGGGGCACGGGTTCATCGCGGCAATCAACTGGAAGCTGGCGGGGAAGTCGGTCTGGTGCGCGGCGCGCGAGATGGTGATGTGGCCGGTCTCCAGCGGCTCGCGCAGGACTTCGAGCACGCGGCGCTCGAATTCGGGGAGCTCATCGAGGAAGAGCACCCCCTGGTGCGCCAGCGAGATCTCGCCCGGCCTCGGCGTATTGCCGCTGTAAAAACGCACGCTAAGTGCGAAGATGGGTCCCATGAGCAAAATAGATGCGACGAAGCCCTCGTCCCTCGTCGCGGGACCCGTTCGAGCCATCGGCGTTCAGAGTCGAAGCGTCACCGGCACCTTTCCTGACGGCAGCCGCTATGAGTCTGCGCTTGAGCGTGATTTCATGCTGCTCTTGCAGTTCGATCCAGCAGTTGACGTCTATACCCCTCAGCCACTGACCTTGCGCTATCAAGATGCGGATGGTGAAGCGCGGCGCTACACACCTGATGGGTTGATCGAGTGGCGCAGTGATCTGGCCCTGCACGACCGACGCCCTGTTCTTGTTGAGGTCAAGTATCGGGAGGCATTCGAAGGCGACTGGCGTCGTTGGAGAAGCATTGCTCGGGCAGCTCGCAATTACGCACGAGATCGTGGCTGGGATTTTCAGATCTACACGGAGCGAGAGATACGGACGCCCGCGCTGGAGAATGCTCGATTTCTGTTGCCCTACCTGCGCAGGACGAGTGCTTTTGAGACCGAAAGCTGGCTGCTTGATGCTCTTCAGGCAGAGCGGGAAAGCACGCCCAAAGCTTTGATCGGCGGTCTCTACCAGGACAAGTGGAACCAGGCAGCATTGATCCCGATTCTGTGGAAGCTGCTTGCCGAACGCCGTGTGGGTTTCGATCTGACGGTGCCACTGTCCATGCAATCCCCAATTTGGTCACTGAGAGAGCCCTCATGAGCCGACTGATTCCAGGTTCACCAGTGATATGGCGTGAGCGCCGCTGGGTGCTGGTGGACATCCCTGCGATTGACCGCGCGCTCATTCGCGATCCCGTGAGCGGCAGCGTTGAAATTGCTGATGTCGATGAGATCAAAGCGGACTTGCCGCCTAGCGCTAACAATCACGGTCTCATGACGATCTCCGATGAGGAGTGGTCCGACGCATGGAATCGCTTTCAGGCGATTCGGCCCTTGTTGGACCGAGGCAGTCGCCAGCGCACCAACGAGGAAGTTGAGGCAGTGGCGCGTGCGTTGGGGAAAGACCGTGCGACCGTGTATCGGTGGATCGCAAAATGGGAGCAAAGCAAAACGGTCTCAGCCTTGCTACGTTCCGGGCGTAGCGATGCCGGCAAGAGTCGTCTATCCGACGAGACGGAAGCCATCATCCGCCACGAGATCGACACGTTCTATTTAGTACGCGAGCGGCCAACCGTCGTTGAGCTCTGGGAGCGTGTTGCGCTGGCTTGCAGAGCGAAGAGCCTTCATGTTCCCAACCTCTCGACCATTCGCAGGCGGGTCGATCGGCTGCCAGATCGGCTGTCGATTGCAAAGCGCTTCAGCCCAAAAATGGCCCGCGAGACATTTGAGCCGATACGAGGGGCGTTCCCTGGTGCGGATGTGCCGCTTGCCGTTTATCAGATAGACCACACGCCGATTGATGTCAGTCTGGTCGATGACAAGTACCGCCAGCCTATCGGGCGCGGCTATCTAACGATTGTGGTGGATAGCTGCACGCGCATGCTGGCGGGGTTCTGCGCTTCACTTGATCCACCCGGAGCTCTTGCCACTGGCCTCGCTATGGCTCATGCGATCCTGCCGAAAAACAGGTGGCTTGCAGAGCGAGAGATTGATGCGAGCTGGCCGATACACGGTATTCCTGCCAAGGTCTATGCAGACAACGCAGCAGAGTTCCGGGGAACGATGCTGGAGCGCGCATGTAGCGAGCACGGCATCATCATCGAGAACCGGCCCAAGGGTCAGCCCAACTATGGCGGTCATGTGGAGCGCCTTTTCCGGACGTTCATGAAGCGAACGCAGAGCCTGCCGGGAAGTACGTTCTCCAATGTCGAGCAGCGAGGAGAGTACGACTCTGATGGGCGAGCAGTGATGACGCTGAGCGAGTACACCCGATGGTTCACGATCTTCGTCACGAAGGTCTACCACCATCGCCCGCATAGCGGCATCGGCAGAGTCCCCCCGGTGAAGCTCTATGAACAGTTCATCCTAGGAACTGATCTGCGTAAGGGGATCGGTCTGCCGGAACCGATCGCTGATGAGTTCAAGCTTCGTATGGACTTCATGCCATTCGTCGATCGCACGATTCAAGAATACGGTGTCGTCATCGACAACATTCATTACTACGCCGATGTGCTTCGGCCCTGGATACATGCCCGCGATCCGCACAATCCAAAGCTCAAACGGAAATTTGTGTTCGTTCGTGATCCTCGGGACATCGGAGAGGTTTACTTTCTCGATCCTGATACCAAGACCTACTACCCGATACCGTACCGTGACCTGACGCGTCCCCGAATGAGCGTTTGGGAGCTGAATGCCATCCTGAAGTACATCTCGGAGCATCCGGAGCTGCAGGCCGACGAAGACACCATTTTTGAGGGGCTGGCAGAGATGCACAGCATACGTAGCGAAGCGAGTGAGAAGTCTCGCAAGGTGCGGCGGCAGCATCAGCGGCGATCGGGTTGGAAAACGGGCGCGGAAGCTGGCAGGCAACAGCAATCGCTCCCTGAGCCGGAAGGAGAACAATGGGGCGAGGATGTGCAGCCATTCGATGACATCGAGGAAGCAGAATGACAGAATTCGCGCATCTTTCAGAAACGGCAGCCAGCAAGCTCGCACTGTCCAACCGAGATCGAATTCAGCACATCAAGAAGGCTCGTTGGATTGGCTACGGACGCGCACGCGAAATTCTCAGCAAGCTCGAAGACTTGTTGGCCCACCCGGCCCAGGCGCGCATGCCAAACATGCTTCTCATTGGCGAGACCAACAATGGAAAGACCATGCTGGTTTCAAAATTTCGCGAGAAGCATCCGGCTGAGGCGAATGTTGACGGCGACGCCATCAACATTCCTGTCCTGTATATCCAGGCCCCTCCGGGACCAGATGAGCGAGGGTTCTATAACGCAATACTGACCCGGCTATTTGAGGCGTCCCCGAGATCGGAGGCTACCGATGCGAAGCGCGATCGCGTCGTCGGGGTGCTTCGCCGAGTCAAACTCGGCATGCTAATGATTGACGAGATCCATCATCTGCTGGCTGGCGCTTACGTCAAGCAACGCAATTGCCTGAACGTTCTGAAGTATCTAGGCAACGAACTCTGCGTTCCGCTCGTCGGCATTGGTACGGCTGAGGCGATGCGAGCCATTCAAACTGATCCGCAGTTGGCGAACCGGTTCACACCCGAGGTATTGCCGAGGTGGGAGAGGAATGCAGAACTTGCGCGACTGCTCGCGAGTTTTGAGCGAGTCATCCCCCTGCAAAGAGCATCGCAATTGGTTTCCCCCGCGTTAGCTGCGCGCATTGTTGATGCCGCTGGAGGGACGATTGGCGAAATGTCGACGTTGCTCAATATGGCGGCGATTCACGCGATAGAGACTGGAGAGGAGCGCATCACGGCGGAGATTCTGGAGGGATGTGGATATGCCTCTCCCGTGCAACGAAAGCAAGCGGCCTCGGCCCTCTAGAGCATGGCTGAGGTGGGGTCTATTTGGCCGCTCCATCCTCAGCCCCAACCAGATGAGTTGCTGTCGTCGTGGATGATTCGACTTGCTCACGCCAACCGCTTTAAGGTTCATAGCTTCTATTCGCAGTTCTTCGGCCGCGAGCGCCAGGTGTGGACGCGAGACATTGACCACTTCGCGCCGTCCTGGTTGCTTCATGGCTTGTCAATGCGGTCAGGTCTGTCCATTGAGAGGTTGGAGAGACTGACGTTACGGCACCTTGAGTCAACAGTGTTTGAACGCTTCAACGAAAAGGGCATGACGCGGTGGGTCATGCCGTTGAGCGTTTATCACCGCACTCGCCGAGCTTACGGGCAGCAATACTGTCCAGTCTGTTTGTATGAGGATCAGGTGCCATATCTACGATGGCATTGGCGGCTAGCGTTGATGGCTGTGTGCACAACGCACGGCGTCTTGCTGGAGGATCGCTGCCCGGCATGTCATCGCCCCCTTGCTCCTCATCGTGTCGATACAGCCAGGAATTGCGCAGCGCCAGCGTGCGATTTGCCGATTCATCAATGTGCGTATTGCTGCTGTGAACTTGCTCAGAAATCTGGGCTATTGATGCTGCATGGCACGGGCTGGCAAACGCATATCTCCAACGTGATCGGCACCGGCTATGCTGTCGTTGGAGGGCATCCCGTCTACTCGCATCTGTACTTTGATGGTTTGCGCTTCATCATGGGCGGCTTGCACCGTGCACGTGGTGCGGGTCGAACTGCCGCTTTTGAGCGGTTGCCCCCCAATGAGCGGGCAGCTCGTCTACAAGAAGCCATATGTCTCACGCAATCATGGCCGAATGAATTTCTGGCGAAGTGTGCTTCGCTGCCCCAGCCCTACACCATGTTTGCGGCGGGTCGGTCGGACATGCCTTGGTGGCTTGCCTCAGTGTTGACGAAACACGTCAGGCAGACCCGAGCCCGACTTTCTGTAGCTGAGGCCCATGCCATCGCCTCGGCCGTAAGTGGTCTTCCTGGTGCGCATACCGCTCACGCCGCGCGAAAAATGTCCGGCCGTGACATCAGTCGAATGCTTGTGCGGCCACTTGTATCGGATGCTGTGGCCGAGGAGTTGATCGACTGTTTGGATGCAGAAGCGCGGACGGCCACACCGCTCTATCGCCGAATCTTGCTTCGTGACAAGGCCATGTTTCTTGTGGCCCGAGAGTTGCGATTGGACATGACTCAGTTACTTGCCATGAAGGTATCTAGGCAGGGGAACGTGAAGAGCGGTGATGGGGCATTGCTGGTGATGTCGCGGCTCACCCCCGTGACCAGGGGTGCCCTGCTGTTTTATTTGCGGTCCGTTCGCCCCGCGCTGCTGCGGCTGCCAGGTGACGGTGCTTTGTTTATCTCGGCGAACGGAATGGCGCTTGGAAGGAGCGCCGTGGGTATGCGGTTTGCCAAGGCTGCGCGTATCACTGGACTGCAAGATGCAAAGGCAGGCTGGCTTGCTTGGGTGCGAGGTTGAGTTTAGTTGTCGAGTAGTCGGTACCGGCTACGGGCATTTTCCATTTTCAACGCTATGTGTGAATTCCATCGCTAGGCGCGACTGGTCGCGCTAACCAGTAGAAGGATCGTGGCTACATTGCCGTGTCAGTGCTTTATCCGGACGGTCAGTGCGTAGGGCGGCCCGCCGCCACCGTGAGACCTACTGGATAAGGCCGAGCGCCATCAGTGCGGTCTTGATAGCGGTCCCGGCGACGGACACAGCTGCGAGCGCGGCCCCCCTACTGTTCCATTGAGCGCTCTGTTGGAAGGCTTCGGCCTGATCCGCATCCCAGCCGGTGGGGACCTTGATGCGGGCTGATTGGGCCCAGCACGCTGCAGAGCACGACGCCAGCAGCGCCGAGGCGAAATCAAAATACACAGAGGGATTCATCCGTTTTCTTTTTTGGTCAGTTAGTTCTCTTCCTACATTAGAAGCTCAGGCTCCGCCGAGAGAATTTCACGAGCCCATGGTTGCATGTTGAACGGGAACTCTAGTCCATAGGAAACGGCCGATGCTCTAAACAGTACCCCCTTACCCTCCAAACCTCGCACGGTGCCGTTGTTTAGGCTGTACTCGACCGACGCGGCCTCGTCACGGATGTAGGGAACCAAAACTGCCTTCTCGTCCGGTGTAAGCGTTGTCAGCCACTTTCGTCTGACCTTCCGCATTCGCGCAGCGTCTAGCAACGAGCCGATAACATTGCAGACCCATGCGAGCCCGTGCGCGAGCAGAAAGGCGCAGGAAGCCAGCAACGCGAATCCAATCCACATGCGATACGTCGCGAGAAAGTCCGCGAGGCCTGCGGCAGCAATAACGTGTGCCGGAGCGAATAAAAGCGCCCCGCTAGCGAGTGCGATGGCAAGTAGAGGCTTTACTGCAATCTGCCCCACCGCCTTAATGCCCTCAGCAATGTCCCCAATGATGCCCATGTCAGCGTTTTCCTTGGTGTTTGTCGATGTAGCGAACGAAACAGGAAAAAATGTTGAAGTTGGCTAGACCATCTCGTTCCCAACGTAGGCCCGTCAGCTCGTGAAGACCGGGATCAAACGCTACGACCACCGGACGCCGCGTTCTTGAGACCTGACGCTGGTGGCTCTTTATAGAGCATAGGCTGAAGAGCCAACCAGCGGTTCTTACGTACATCTCCGTCCATGCGAGCCAGCCACCGGCATTCCGCCGCGTTCGTAAACGGGAGCGGCAGCCGCATCACGCGTTGGGCACAGTTAGCATGCAGCATGGGTCGTCAAAGCCCCATGTAGTCCTCAAGCTTTGTGAGAGTGTGTAGTGGCGATGGAACCTTTACCCAGAGATCTCCGCGTGCCTGAGGTACGCCTGCTCGCAATTGGTGCGCAAAAATTCCGAGGAGAGCCGCATCATCGTCAGGTTGGCGGTGCAAGATCGCAAACTCAGTGCCTCTCGGTGTCTGATGCTGGCCGAAATCCGCCGCAAACTCAGTGGCGGCGCCGTTATTGGGCAGTAAGCGTGTGCGATAGCAGCTTATCCCCCGCTTTGGATGACCGATCGGCTTCGCTATCGACCAGTAGGTCGGCACCTCTGCATCATTCACTTGCATGAGTCGCTGAACTGACGTTGGCACAAGCAGGTATTCCAATCCTGGATTGTTTACGCGGCGGGGATTCAGGTGAATCATTGTTGGAGCCAAGTCCCGGACACGCACTATTCGTAGCGTGTCGCAGACATCGGGAGCCGATATGCCGCCTTCGAATTCGATCATTCCAGACCTGGTAGTCCGATCTTTCAGATAAGACCAATGCTTGGCGTGTCGAGTCGAGTCGATAAAGACAACGGCATTGGGGTCAGTTGCTGCAACATCACCCAGGACGCTAGCAGTAAAGCGTTGGAAGAATCCGCGTGCCGCTTTGCCCGTGGCAATGCCGAGGCGGCGACGATTTGAGAGATAGCGCAAGCCATCGTCGAACTGCATCCAGTCCGAAAACACTTCTTCGCTTTCCTGATGAGCGATCCGGACCTGTGTGCGGCCGCTCGAAACGTCGATCCTGACGGCCGCCAATACGGTGCGCATCTGCCCCGGTAGGATCATGACACTCGCAGATCCGATGGCGGCAACCTCTTTGGGTTGGCGCGAAGAGCCAGCAAAACAGCGAGCGATTGCGGCCTCAAGCCCCATGACGTGGCCGCTGTGGGCGAATACCAGATCGAGTACTGCGGCCTGCAGCCGCATAAGATAATTTTCAAGCTTCCCCTGTTGGGCCGGCAATAAATACTGGACTGTGGCCCCCAGTTCCGTCGCTAGGGTTCGCCGTGCCGCAGCCTTGTTGATCCAATCGTCTCTCCTTCGTTTTCCGTTGGACTCATACCACTCTGCGGCTTGTACCAGGAACATCGGCCTGGGACCGTAAGCGTGCGCTTGCGAAAACGCCTTCCAAGCCTCCATTCGCGCTTCATAGCGGACCGCAGTTCTGCTTGTTGCCTCCGGCAGCTTTTCCTGAGGACCGTGCACATCGCGTGGCAAATCAATGGCGATGACGCGGACAGTGTCACCGAGCATCAACTCGATGACGGACTTGATCCAGGGCTTTTCATCGCTGGATTGCATCAACACATACAGCGTTTTCCGATCATCATTCCTGACGGGGCCACCTTCGCGAATTACTGTGTTCACAACGTCCGCGAGACTGCCGTACTTGGCGTCCAGCGCTGGACGCTTCTTACCGAACCAGAAACTCAGCGGGCGACGCGTCAGCGCAACAATACGCTCGTCAACCGACTCCTCTGCGCGGGTTTCCTCGTCGTTGGACATAGTGTCAGCGAGGTGTGCCAGGACAAGTGAGGCCTTTAGAACACTTAGTTTTGGCATTGCCGGTGTTCGATGTTTGACTTCTTGATATGCATCGAATGGAGAAAAACCTACTGGCTTAAGCAACTCGCATACGCGCTCAAAGGCGTCGATTTGGTCCGCGCCCGGCACACCGGCGTCGAGGATCGAGCTGCCACCTTCGGTCACGCCAGCCTTCTGCATGACAAGAGCAACCTTGTCTCCGTCCTTGGGGTACATGGTGATCCGGCCATTTTCGAACCCAGGCAACAAGTCCAAATTGACAGCAAGATCCTCATAGCCTTGGTCGGTACGCCACCCGTGCTCGTCCGAGTAATTGACATCGAAGCGGAATGCCATGCCAGGCCGAAGCTCTGGTGCAATCACAAAGCCGCCGATACGTTTGGTCTTGAACACCTTGTCACTAAACGACGTTGCCCAGCGTCGTCGAATAAATCTCACATGTACTAGCGGTTGCGTTGCACCAGGGTAGGTTTCCAGCGATATCACGCAAACTAAGCTGAAGAAACCACCGCCTTCCTGCCGCGGTAGTGTCATCAATTCCGCTTGGTTCCCTGATGCCGCCCCGACGACACGATAGACAGGGCCTAGCTCGGGGAAGATTTCGTGGCCCGCAAGGCATGATGCAATCTCAGATGCCGCAAGCGGGTATGGCTCGTACTGCCCACGACCGGGCGCCCCCCATGGGTACAGGCGGACTGATTGGTCCTCCGTCTCGACGAGCTTTCCTTCATTGAAGAGCTTTCCTAACCTAAGCAAGCCAGCTTGTGGCGAACCGAATTTCTCTGCGAACTGTGCAAACGGTCCCTGTAGCCATCCTGATAGCACGTCAAGGAGAGTCTGACGATTGAACTGGGCGCTATGCACATAGCCGAAAGTGACTGGCTCGGATTCTTCGCTGAAGTACGACAAACCGACATCGTCGCCAAGCATTAGCCAGCCAGATTGAAACACGTTCAAGCGCGTACGTAGGCTTACGAAGGGCAAATGCAGTGCATCCATTTTCATCGTCCGCTGGGCGTTGGCTAAACTCCCGCGTCGGATCTCGTGCAACGTATCGATGGCTTCGCGCGTCCAGGCTACGCGCGTGACCTGTACGCTGAACGGTGTGCTGCCACCATTGAATTGCAATGCCAACGCTACCGTACGTGCTTGCACTGTAGTTCCCCCTCAGAATGGCGATTCTTCATCCCAGAACGGGTTCTCGCCCCAACTTTCTGGAATGTCGTTGTGTTGCCCGGGCCCCTTCGTCCTGATGCCATCGATCTGCATCAACGGCTCTAGAAAGGGCATATAGAGCTCCCGATACAGGAGCGCTTCCCTTGGGTCCGTTGAGTGGACGCCTCTATTCAGGATTTCTCGCAACTGCACCAGTATGCTGCTCTTGCTGTCGTCCTCTTCGTTACGGCTGGAGCGCTCTGCCCACGCCCGGTCGATAAAGAAGCATTGGACAGGGCAGCCGTTGCGCATTGCACGTCCAATGGTTTGCAATAACGGTACCGCGATATTGGCCGTGAAAGGTTCGAACAGTTTCTCGTCTAGCGATCGAGCGAATAGCGGGTGGCGCAATAGTCGGCCTACACGGCCGTAGAGAGCAGATCGCGCCGCCGACCGTACTTTACCTAGCTCCGCCAACTGGGTGATTTCATCCAAACGGCGGGAATTGAAGTCCTGAGTTGCCCTGGCACCAATGCTGACAAGCAAGCTCAAGTCATCTGGAGACGGGTGTGGGCGTGTTAGGAAGTAGAGTGTCCCTAAAGTGGCATCACGACGACGAGGCCCTTCGCTGAAGACCACGTTTGTACCGCGCCCAAGTGCTCCCATAGGGAAAATCAAAATATCCCAGGAGGCATCGTCGCCAAGAGCCTCAACTCGTCCTGGGGTTACGTAGCCGTGGCTACCAGCGTGCAGCGGGATATCTTGGACTACCGCGATAACCCGATCGCGCCATGCCCCAAAGCGCTGGTCAATGAATTGCTTGAGTCGTTCGCTCTGTTCGTAGCTATTGACTATGAACGCGGCCTTCCGGCCGATGCCACTGCGCACATCAAAGCTTCGACAGTCACGAGCTACCAATGAGTCAATTGGCCCGCCGTCCAGCAATGCAGTGACCATCTTCTGCAAACTGTGCATGCGAGCCCGCTCAGATCTCTCGCCGCTAAATCTTAAGTGCTGGCGCTGGATTGAATCGCGGTCTTCAATTGGGCGGAAGGCGTAGGCAGATTTTGCTGCAGGCTCCGAAACTTCTGGGCGGTGGAGAAGATAGGTGGGTGGTACGTCAATATGGTATGCGGGGCTTGATGGTAGGTAGCTGGTTGCGCTGGTCAACAGGACAGCAGGACCGTCGCATCGACCATCCTTGTCCAAAACCCACTCGTGCAGGTGATACATCAATGCCCGTGGTGCACCTGAGAAGACGACGTACTGGAGCTGAATGTCTTGGAGCCGATCCTCGCTTCCGTCGCTGCGCTTCGTCGTAAAGAAGCGGACTCCAGATAGGCTACCAAGTAGGTTCTCCGGTGTCGCAAGCAGGAGATTGTCTGAGCACCTCTCATCAACTCGGATTGCAGGCGCTAGTCCATCCTGCGCGAGCATCTGCAATCGAAATGCCAGCCGCCGGTAAGAAAGCACGGTAAATGTCACTGCCATTAGCAGTGGAACGAGCATTTGCGCGTCTGCGTTGTCGCTGCCTCGCAAATACGGTGCGAGTAGCCGCACCACCCGCTCTTCGGACTCTAACCGGGCTCTCATACTGGTTACATTGAGCCATTCAGTCAGGCATCGCTTCAACTCGTCGGCATCCTTGACTACGTCTGCCAATGGTCTTTGAAAGGCGTCGGCTGCACGGCGCCATTCTTCGTTCGTCGCCGCTGGGCTGGGCTGCGTGGAACCGCGCGATTGGAAGGCGGAAACGGCAGCACTTTCCCAGACATAGCTGAGCGCATCCTTGGCTCGCGCGTTTGCATCCAGGTACTCTAGCGCACGATTCAAACCGCTTAACTTGCGAGGTGAAAGCCAATCACCGATCAGGCGAAGCGGTGTAAGCAGCAGCCCTTCAAAATCACGCCGCAATTCATCACTCAGACGATGGATTGCCGTGACCAGCGCGATGTTTAGCTTCTCGAATTCGACGCACTCGACCATGAATTCCGCATAGTCAAGGTTGCGCAACCGCGCATTCGCGCCTGACGCCAGCATCTGCAGGAAATGCTGTTGGATCTGCTGATGAAAGGAAGCCTGGTAGCCGGACAAGCGCAGCTGCGAGATGCCGCTCATGTCGAGATCCTGCTGTGCCTTGTCCGCCTCGTCGAATATCACCACGTCGAAGTTGCGCGCGATCATCTCGAAATAGCGCTCGTCGTCGTGCGTCGTATGTGAAGGTACCTGTGTATCGGCAGACCGAATGTGGCCCAGCCAAACCGTGGCGTCCGGCAATTCTCGTGCGGCCCTGTTTGCCGAGCAGACGGACCATGCCGGACACAAGTGAGACCGATAACGGTCTTCTCCGTCGCGACCTCCCTGGTCAACCTTCTGCTGCACGGATCGACAAAATCGGCTCTCGATAGTGAAAGCCTGCTCGGGAGCATCGGTTAGAGCCGGTAACGCGCAGGTGCCCTCAAACAGGTTGGCTGCCGCCGTAGATCGGGCAAAGCCCCGCAGATCATCCTCTGTGGCGAGCGCTTCAGCTAGCTTAATCGCATGCGTGCGCCGAGTCTCGGGGCTTTGGCCGACAAGAAGACCCGGTTTGACACCGTAGCGGTGCAGGTCCTCAAGATACTGGCGGCAAACTTCTATTGACGGAAAGAATACGGCTGCTTTGATAGCCCTCCGTGCTAAATGACGGAGCAGGCAAACAAGCAGAGTCGTCTTGCCGGCGCCCGGTAGCCCGATCAGGTGTTTGACTCCTTCCAGGGTAAGAACCTCTTGCTTCCCCAGGGAGCCATCCTTGTGAGGCGCAGTTAGCGTAGTCGCTCGTAGGCGCTGCTCCCAATTTCCTGGACGCTCGGCTGCCATCGCTGTGTCGATGCGATCCATGTCCTGCGCTTCTTCCAGTAGAGCATTCCAAGGAATCTGCACTTCTTTGACGCGCGTACGGGATGGAGAATGCTGGGCCGCAGTCGGCAATCGGAACGGAATGCCTTTGACAGCGTAGCGGCGATGCTCGTCGTCATATCGCACGCTGATGAACATTGGCTTTTCTGGGCTGGCAAGTGTGAGCCCATGGGGGCGCCTCACTGGCGCACTTTGCAACTCTTCAAGCGCTGCCTTTAGCCTGTCACTAAGCAGGTCAAATACCGGCTCAAATGTTAGGGTTCGCTCATTTATGCGGAAGAGAAAGCCGGACTCATG
>NZ_ASZV01000043.1:0-13763 GCF_000442475.1 Ralstonia sp. AU12-08
GACTCATGCGCTGGGAGCAACTGCTGGTCGTTGTAGCGTCCAACCGCAGCGCGGATCGCAGCTTGCGTGATTAGACCCTTGCAGCACCGCCGAAGGTTTCGGAGCGACAGAGCGTGCGTGGATAGCAGCGCGCTGTTTTCGATGCTGCGGAATCCCTGAAGCAGCATTGGCGCATGTATCAGCGTCCGCTCATTGAGCGTGTAGTAGAGGAACCCGCAGAGCAAGTCCAGCCGCTCGAGGCCCATTTGTCGCAAGCGGTTCGGTGTCACCGCGGCTCCTCCAACTTATCCAGCAACGTGCCCACCAGCATGAACTCGACTTCAGTCTTGCCGCGATATTCGCGTCGCAGTACATCGAGGTAGCCGGGCACGCGGGCGGCGCATTGGTTGTTGATGGCGACAATACGAAGATCGTAAAGCGCCAACCCATGCAACGACCGCGAAAGTGATTCAGCTAGCAAAAACGGGCTCGCGTTGCTTTTTACATCGATTCCTGTACGCCCTCCGTCCAGGGCGATATCGCAGCTATCCCGGTCTGGATAGATGGTTGGGCTCAGTCCGCATTCCAACGCTTTTCGGTAGATCGCCAGCTCATCAATGCCAGGTGCAATCCAGTAGGCGAGCACATGGGGCTTCGCGATGCGCAATTCCTCGTGCTCTGGTTCAACTTCGCCGGTAGCTACTGGACGGTCAAACTGCTCGCACTGAGTCGTCCGACACGCAACATGTTGTGCTAGCCGAGCTCGTCCCATCGGAATTCTGCAACCTGGGCAGATATGCAGACGACCAGAAACGAGGTGGTGGGCTAATACGGGTTCGTAGCAAGACAGGAGGAAGCTGCGTGCGGGCTGTAGATCCTTGTCCCTTTCGAAGTCGCGCAGCTCAGCCAGCGTCGTTACTGGATGCTCGACAATGTAACTGCGTAACAGGGAATACACTTCCGCTGCTCGAACGGCGAACTGATCGGCTGTTGAACGCAACGCTTCGAACGCCAACTGCTCACGTAAGTCCAACTCGCTTTTTGTCTGAGTTGCCAGCTCGACGCAATCAAGAGTTGGTAGCCGCGCGTCGGGATCAATCAGACGTAGCGTGCGGTACGGGAATTCGGGATGGCGAAAAACGTCCAGCCCCCAAGCGGAATCGTTCAGGGGCAATGTGCATTTCTTCAGCAGATCGTGAACAGAGCCGGCGGTGTCCTCCTTGCCCTCTTTGATATAGAGGCCAGCTAGGATCATCATGGCTCGGGACAACATCGCATCAAGCGTGTTGTCGTGGATCACCGGCATGCCACGCCGCGCACTTTGATACTGTCCGACAATTCCTGCGGCGAGCAGTCGGGTGCATAGATAGGCGCGTTGCTGTAAATCCTCGACCACTTCTGGCAGGTCCGTCGCCTCTCTAGTTTCGGAGGGTTGCGGGCGAACCGAGCTAACGACGGCTTCTAAAATGCTGCCAACGCTTCGTGGCTGAACCCAGGCGGCTACCTCGTTGCGCTTCCAGCCGCAGTCCACCAAATAGCGTGCGGCGCAAAACTGCACCAAATGTAGCCAGAAAAAGCTCTTGCCATGAGCAGGCGAGATTATTTTCTGGCTCCGGTAATCCATTGCGGTCGCGCGGGTCCTTGGCGGCAAATGCCGGTTGGGTGCGACCGGGAATGATTCGGCAAGCGCGTTGGAGTGCATCACAAGCTCGTCAAGCGAGCCTGTCCAGTCGTGCTCTTCCTTTAGTGCTTCCCAGAGAGTCGGCATAACGCGGGATTAGAATATTCCAACGTGAAATTAGAATATTCCAATCTGCGCGTGTTGTCTATTGTCGTCTCCTTGGGAGGCAGTGGAACTCTGAGTAGGTGCACCTCACAATGCGCTTTCCTTCGCCGGCTGTAGGCCACTGGCACGGCATACGACGCCAGTTCATTCCCCCTCGGGCTCTGCAGCGACGCGAGAGTTGGGTTGGGCCTCCGGCTCATGGCTTTGCGAGCGCCGGACGTAGGTGGGCGGGATGCCCTGCTCTTCGAGCCGACGTACCGCCTTGGCAACTGCCGCGTTCGCACGTGCTAGAAACAGCTCGCCGGTCATGAAGCGACCGAGTTTGTCTGCCGACATAGCTTGCTCCATCTGGTCCGCATACAGAATACCGCTGTCGGCGGTGGCATGTATTGCCATCAACGGTCAGGCCCTCGGGTCGCAACCCTCTGATTTGTGCGGTGCGAAATTCAAATAGGCCACGAGTTACCGGTAGAACGGCCCCAGGAAAGGATCTAGGCGAATCAACGTGGCAGCTAGCTTCGATATTTTCTAGCCAATTTCGCTATTTTCCAATTTCCTTCGCTACGTCGACAGTGTTCTTGCCTTGAATTTTGAGTCCCGTGTTCTAGGTTGCACCTTGCGTGCAGGACAACCACGTTGCATTGAGCCGCAAGATCGCTGATCCCGCTCCACCAGCCCACACACCAAACAAGCTCAGTGATCTCGTTTCATTATTTTTCCGAGTCACGCGGTCGCGGCACAGCACAATGAACGCACGGCCTCGGACGTCGGTCCGACCTTTCGGATGTAGATGTCCGAGAGACCACGACTCGTTGAATGGGCCACCATGACGACTTCGAACATTAACGCCTTCTCATCGACTTCAATCTCGACCCACTCGCCGACTCTCGGATGGGTCGCATATGGGAGCCGGCCCAATCCCTTCGGGGCAGCCTCCGTAACGTCGATAGTGATCAACTCGTGGGCAGCTTGGTTCATGATGGTCCTGGTACGTTGCCGGCGGCTGGCCGACGATCAGGGCACTCGCGCGCCAGATTGTTTTCCGAGACTCAAATCTTGATGCGAAGCGCTAAGCCCCGTTGACCGGACGCGTGATGCGCGCTGTCATAGTTCCCGTACACGCCTTCAAAACGATGGACGTCCATCCCCGGGTCGTAGGTCTGCGCGACGTACACGAACTCAGGGTCCGTTTGCACACCAACTACATTGACTTCAGTTACCCAGTTCCCCTGCCGAACATCAGGTCGAGCCCGGTGAACACCGGCATACTGGTTCCCGCCCATTGCGTCATCAATCACAACGAATACTTTCATGACATTTCTGATCAGCTAAGAACGGTTTCGGTCTGCCCCACGGGAACAGCGCCGATGCGCTGCCACGGAAACGTTTCGGCGTCTGCAAGTTCGCGTACACGTATTTCAAACTCTTGTGCGGATGTGTACTCGGTGGTGGTGGCAGCGATCCGAACGATTTGTCGCGAGCTATCGAGTCCCGAAGCACCGACGTATTCGTGAGGCTCTACCTCGAAGTCCGCTCCGAGGGCGGATTGCAGAGCCGTGAGAGGGTCCTGCAACCGTCCCGACTGATCCCGAAGCTTCTTGGTGTGGAAGAACAAGACTTCCAGAATGTCGAACATGAAATCCTCTCCCTTGTTTTTCCGGGCTAAGCGTCTTCGTCAAATTCAACGTTTCCGTGTACCTGTACCACCCCACCCGCACCAACCGACCAAAGTTGAGCCTTGTGAATATCGCGCTGAATCGAGAACGCCTGTGATGGGTCGTACCACCGGTATCCAACACGAAAGGTTGTTCCCTGATACGTCATCTCGTATTCCCCGAGATTCCATTTTGGCTCCGCGCTGATTTTCTGGAAACCATAGGCGCTTATGAAAGCCATAAGTGCCTGCTCTCCAGTGATCGACGAAAAATCGTCGTACATTGACATAGATTTTTCCGTTGTTGCTATGGTTTCAGCCCGATCGCGTGCAGAGCACTATTGGTCAGCTTGGCGGACATTGCGGTCAATCGTTCGTGTTCGCGCATCGCCTTAACGAACATCGGATTGTTTTGGTCCGCGCATCCGGTCAGGGCCTGTGCGGCCGTCAGATCAGCGATCGCCTCAAGTTGGTCGTTGATTGCTGTGATGATTCGGGTGTATTGCTCGAAGTCCATGTTCTCCCCCTTATGGCTTTCTGCCGGCGCGGCCGGCGTTTTTCCTACGTGACTTGACGGCGGTCGATGCGGCCCTTCTCTCCGACAGCGAGGCCGATAGACCAAAGCACATCAACGACGATCTTATCGAAGACCGCTACAGCTACGTCGAACGCATTCTCGGCAGCGGCTGCGTCGCACGTGTGACCTTTGTGAATGATGTCGTTCCGCAGATCTTGCACACGCTTGCTCTCATCAATGAGCGCGACTGAAACACCATCTCGACTTACAGTTGCAATGTCTAGATTGGCCAGTTCTTGAAAGAGACGCGATAGCAGGCTTCGGTAGCGATCAAAACCTGTCTGCCCGACTGCGTGCTTCACGATGATTTCAGCCAGGCCATCGTTGTGGACAAGGCCGTAGACGATGGGCTGCAGGAGCGTTGCCTTCAAGAACAACTCGATTGTCGTGGCACAAAACACGACAGCCGCTGGGTGATGTCCGTTTGCCTTGAGACGCTTAGCCTCCTGAAGCGCGTCGACGGCGGGTCGCATAACCATTGGATTGGCTAGATAGAACGATCTCAGGCGATCTGCCGTGAACTCGCTAATCGCTTGGATGCGGTGCTCCGAATACAACTCATCGCCGATGCGCTCGTACATTTCATCCATCGCCGCATCGTGCTCGTCGTAGCTCATTGTGTTTCCTTGTGCTCAGCCTTCGCCATCGCTTGATTCAGTTGTGCTCACGTTTGCCGAGTGGGTCATGACGACTCCGGTCTGCATGCTAACAACCCGCCACGGAAAGCCATTGCAATTGGCGATAGCCCATCGCGCTGCCTGGCCTTCAAGGTAAAAGTTGTCCTCGCCGAAAGCATCGGGGCGTCCCCGAGCATCGAGAGCATCCACGATCGCTGAGTATCTTTCTTCTGGCATCTATATCTCCAAGGATGGCATCCAGCCTTTTCCCGAGTCATCGCGGCACGTGGTTCCACGCACGAACGACATCCGCAAAAAACTGGCGCTCAGGCAAGGTTGGTCCGGCCATCAACTGAGGCCCCATGAATCCGCACGCATCACACTGCACATATCCAACACTCATGGACCGCACAGTCGCAAGTTTTTCGCGTTCTCTGCACTTTGGGCATGGAGCGCACGTTAGCGTATCGAAGTTGGCCAGCCAGCGGCGAAGCGCCAAGTCAGCAAGCAGCTGACCATCAGGCATTTCTACCACCGGACCGAAATTGAACGACGTTGGAAGCCCTGGAGGAATCTTGGCAAGTTCTTCCTTAACCTTGGCTGCGAAAGTTGATGCATCGGCATCTTCGAAAACGACTTCCGCGTCAGGTCCGCGGCCCATCTTGAATTTGTACGTACTCATTGTGAGTGTTCCTACCCTCTTGCGAAGCTGATCACTTCAGCGGAAGGACTTATGCAGCATGGGTTAGAAGGGCAGTAACTGCCGCAGTAATGCCAGACGCCACGATGTTTCCCGCCGCGCCCTCGCATATGGTCTTGAGGGAGGAAAGGGCGCGGCGAAGCTTCCCAACATCGGGTGACGCTTGCCGGGATTCCGTTGTAAGTTCGTCCAGCACGCGGCTTGCCTCTGCGGCGACCGACTGCGGCAAAGCGGGCAGGGAGGCTTTCGCCTGCTCAACTAGGTCACGCACGCGCTCGACCGACAGCGATCCGTGCACGGTTTGATGGTTCGCCACGTTGGCATGATCCGAAACGTTGCCGACTACGCCTGCATTCTGAATGAAGAACTGTTGTGTCACGGGGCGAGCCTCCTTTTGCTCGTTTGGGGTGAATGACATGTTCTCGCCACGCACGCCAGCCTGTTCGAGTTCAATGCTCCAATTGAGCGTTAGGTTTCGCACCGCGTCAAAAATTCCAGCAAGGTGGCCTTTCGACAAACGTATTGCGAAACGGGTCTGTTCTTGGAACAGCTTCTGCAGAATTCGCTCGAGTTCAAACGGGTAAGGCAGAAGGGCATGGTCGCTATCGTCGCTGAGCAGTGGCTCGATAGACCCGAGGGACTGACAAATCCTTGCCTCCGCGCACATTTCGTCCATTTCGGCGTCCGGAAGCTGCGCCGGTATCCACCCTCGAAAAGGATTCATGGCGCGACATTCGCCTCGGAGAATCCGATACTTCGGAAGCGACTGCAGGTCGGGGTATCCGTTTAGCTCATGGTCGATCCAGTCTATCGCGTCGGGAAGTTTGAGCTTGGCTGCGACCAGTTTCGCCGTGCGGACA
This sequence comes from Ralstonia sp. AU12-08, assembly GCF_000442475.1. Taxonomy (NCBI): domain Bacteria; kingdom Pseudomonadati; phylum Pseudomonadota; class Betaproteobacteria; order Burkholderiales; family Burkholderiaceae; genus Ralstonia; species Ralstonia sp. AU12-08. The sequence continues at coordinate 6,174 of NZ_ASZV01000043.1, forward strand.
AGTTGCACGACTGAGGTGTTGTCATCAAGCGCAAGGCGTTGCAGTTCAAGTACCAGCGGAAGGCTCATAGGTAAGGCGGCGAAAGGCGCGGTAGTCACTACAATTTTCTGTCTTGTTGCGAGCGTTCAAGCAAGCAGCACCGGATCAATAACTCGACACATAGGGCCGGCCTTGGTCAAACAGCCATTGCCAGTTCTTGTTGTACGCGTTGGCCAGATCGCGGCGGTTCCAGATCACCAGCGCGTTTTCCGAGTTCTTGTTTGCGGCCGCATCGCTGTAGTTGTAGCTCCCTGTCTGTACGTGCAGGCCGTCGATCACGGCGTATTTGCTGTGCTGGATGGCATAGGCGTCGATCGTCCGAGTCGGAATTCCTTCATTTACCAGCAGGTTGAGCGCCGCCCGTGCGGCTTTGCTGCTGTTGTTGTGCTTGTAATCGACTACCACCGCAACATCCACGCCGCGCTTTTTCGCGTCGAGCATTGCACGCACAACCTTCGGCGATGTGAACGAGTAAGCCGCGAGCCGCACACTACGGCGTGCGCTGGCGATCGATCGTAGTACCAATGCCTCGGCAGTACCATCCGGCGAAAATCCAACCTCGATTGATTGCCCCGTCGTCTCCGGCATGGCAGCCGCAGGCAGCGTCACGGCTGTGCACAGCAAGCTCAGGAGAATTGCAGATAGTTTTTGCTTCAGCATTCCTTTTCCTTGTGCCGCTCGCAGGGCATTTTCGCGTCCGCGAAAATCTGGTGCGATCAGCGTTTGTCGCAGTTGCTCTGCTCATTCCTAAGCAGCGTAATCTTGTGGTTGGCGGTCTCCGCCAGCAATCGATGTCAAGACCGCATTGTTTGGTTGATTGCCCGATTTCTGCGGCCACGGGGCCTGTTATCAACTGCCTCGTGGCTGCGACGACTGCGCAGCGCGACGCTTGATGTCGATCTTGGAAGCAATAGGCAAGGCGATGAACTCCGCTTCTTGCATTTCGCCCCACTCCTTCGTAAACGGGAGATAGACGCAGATGATCCAACTGTCGCCCGACCTGCGACCGGCATATGGGTGAAGGATCTCCCCGTCCGAGCTCGTGCGATCGAAGCGGAATAGTCCCTTTCTCGGGTAGGGCTCGCCTTTGAGCCGTGCGTCCGTCATCCGCGTCACCGCCTCGTTGGGGAAGTTCGGATGCCCGGACGAGCGTGCCTCAGCGATCGAAGCACGGATATGGTCCTCTTCAGTCAGGTGCGCGTCTTCTATCTCGGTCTCGTCGAGCACCGCTTCCTCAACCATGTAGGGCGGCCCTTCGTACCAGACCGGGTCGTCTTCGATGAGCCGAATGGCGGTGACGGTGCGTGTGCCGACGTCTGTGCAGCGCCACCAGAACGGGCCGCAAATGAATTCGAGGCCGATATGGAAGTCAGAGAGATTCATGCCAGTCACCGTTTTTACGTTGTATCCGAGGTTCATTCGAACTGAGTCTGGAAACTGGAAGTCGCCAAACACCCAGACTTCCGGGGGCCCAGCTGGATGAACACACATAAGAATGCCCGACTCAACTTTGCCCGTCGATTGGAAATGGTTCAGGACATCACCGAACACAGCCTGAGCGCGCCTTGCGCGGCGGCTGGCCGTGGTGTCACGGCGCCGACGGCACACAAGTGGCTGGGCGCTATCTGGCTGGTGGTGTGGCGGCGCACCATCAACGCGGCCAAGGCATCGTTTATCGTGGAGCTATTTTCGTTGCGCCGGTAAGAGGCCGATGATTGTTGCGCTCAGAATTTTGCGGCGATCGCGTTGGCGAATGCTTCCACCCCCTTGCTTGGCTTATGCTGGATCTGCGTGTAAACCCACTGCCTGTAGAACTCGATCGCTCCTACCCAGCCGCTTTCTTTGACGACATCCACCATGAAGCCCCCGAGTTTTGGTGGCTCAATGCGTTCCCCGGTGTGGTGGCGGATGTACGCTAGCGCGAGCGATCCGGTCGCCTTACTTTCTTTTCTCTCTAGGTCGATCAAGTAGTGCCACACTCCGCCGCGGTGGAGTTCTGCCACAACGTAGCCTCTTGGCGCAGCGTGAGGTTCGTTAGAGGTGAGATGCCAGTTGCGAATATTCCTGATTTTTCTTGGAAGGTAATTCACAACATGTTCCCCAACCTTTCGGTGATTTACGGATGCCGCAAGCGTGGCAAAACGTATCCCCCGCTCAGCCAAGATTTCGAGGGCCTTTAAGAACTCGTCAAGCTTCACCGGGAGGCTTGGTGTCGGCTGCGCGTCGATGTCTACCTCCGCCAAGCCGCTGGAGTTGCCTTGTGGCTCCCCTGTGGTGCCTCGACCGCCGAAGTCTGCACCGTCTTCCGGCCGCACAAGGGGTCTCCCCTGATACTTCTGCACTTCTTTGGGATTGCTAACGAGAGTTAGGCCCACGGGTGTGAATCCTCCGCAGGCTTCCAGGATTAGCTTGTCAAGATTCGCAGCGGGGTCTCGGACCGAGGTCGTAGGTTGAACTGGGTCACCCTGCGTCACCGGACTCCTAACTGTGGAACCGAAGGCGTAGGGAAGATCCGGGTCGTCGGCATTTTCCCCTTGCTTGGCGTTATTTTTGCGCTCAATAACGAGGTTGTCGAAAATAAGGCGCACGCTCAGATCAACAATCTCGGTCGCAAGGAAACCCCAAAGCATTTTCTTCTTGCCGTTGCGCTTCACCTCGAAAGGTAGAAATTTTCCGCGCACTCGCAGCTTTGCAGGATTCGAAAACGGCAGACCGAATTGGATGTGTGTCTCGGGGTAGCTACCGCCGCGTGAGCGGTCGAAGTTGGCACTTTGAGTGATGAGCGTGCGGCGGAATCCTGCGAGCTGTTCGCGAGCAACAGGGTCAGCTACCAAGTTGGCCAGTGTATGCGCCTCACTGTCGTGAAAGTCTTTGAACAATGTCACCTTGTAGGTGTCTGGCTGGCCTTGGAGGAAGCCATGTTCCGGATCAACGATCTTGTTGATTTCACCAAAAACCAGGCGTCGTATCGCTTTTGCTGAGGTGACCGCGCATGTCTGGAAGAGGACGGTGGACGGTATTGCGACAAGCTGCAGATTGGGGGTGGGGTTATACGCAACAGCGAGCTGTGATCCCGCGACTTCTTTGCTGGCATCTCTGCCAATGGAGTAGCGCTGAGGTGACAGGAGTGGGACAGACTCGCCATCGACCCTGACGCTCCCGTCGAACCGGACAAGCTCGATTTGATTGTATTGAAGGTTGAGTTCAACTTCGTCATGTGGTTGCGGTGGAGCATGTGCGACTCCGTCGATCCACATCGTTCCAACCTTCAAGAATGGAAGCAGCCCTATCTTGACTGGCACAACTCGGTGTGCCCGTGGCTCCGAAAGTGCGGGGGTAGAGAGAAGTTTGCCGGGAACAGGCTGTTTCAGCTCAGATAGGTAGGCGAGGATGTGAGGTTCGCTTTGAGAGCTACCGCTGTAATCGATTCTTCCCAGCCAATCGAGTCGCCACGGGCGGTCATTGAATCGGAACTCCTCTATCTGCACAGTCATTCGGGCGGCGACCTAGTGTTGTCGATCGCACATAATGTGCCTTCATCTCTTCAAGTTTGGAAGAGTCGCAAATAATTTACCTTCTTACAGCCGCCGCCGACCATCGCCACCGCCGATGCCGTATGGTGCGGCGCCCGGAACGGCCGCACCTTCCAGCGCTTGGCATCGAAGCCGCGCGTGGTCAGGCTCATTACAGCGGCGGCGGAGAGGGCTTCGTCATCGCTCATGTCGGGCAGCAGGCCCGGAAAGCGCTGCGCGAGCATCGATTTGCCGGTGCCGGGCGGGCCGATCATCAGCATCGAATGGCCGCCCGCAGCCGCCACTTCCAATGCGCGCCGCGCCTGCGGCTGGCCGCGCACGTCCGAAAGGTCGGGATAGCGGATATCGGCATCGACCGGCGCAGGCAATGCGGGCGCAAGTTTGCGGTCGGGCGCGCTAAGGTGGTCGCATACCTCGATGAGCGTACGCGCAGGCAGAACCTTGGTACCGCTGACGAGCGCAGCTTCAGCTGCGTTCTCAGTGGGCAGCACGAAGGCGCGCGTGAGCGGCGTTTCGCCATCTGCGGATGCGGGGTTGCGCGACAGTGCATACGCCATCGCCAGCGCACCGCGAATTGGCCGCAGATCGCCCGACAGCGACAACTCGCCTGCAAACTCGTGCGCATCCAGATGCGTGTGCGGAATCTGCCGGCTCGCGGCGAGGATGCCCAACGCGATCGCCAAATCAAATCGCCCGGACTCTTTCGGCAGATCCGCCGGCGCCAGATTGACGGTGATGCGCCGCGCCGGAAACTCGAAGCGGCTGTTCTGGATGGCCGCGCGCACACGGTCCTTGCTCTCCTTCACCTCGGTGTCGGGCAACCCGACGATGGTGAACGACGGCAGCCCGTTGGCCAGATGCACCTCCACGGACACTGCTGGCGCATCGATGCCGGAAAGCGCGCGTGAACGCAGGACGGCGAGGCTCATCGCGGCGTTCTCCGATTGACATGACGAACGGAACAGAGAGCAGGGCAGGGATGCATGGCGTGTCAGTGCGCGGCGTAAGAGGAACCTGCCACTGTGCCAGCCGGGCCATGCCGTGATATCGGCGTGCATTCAAATTTGACGCGTAGTCTGAATGCAAAAAAAAACCGGAGCACGTGGCTCCGGTGTTGTTGTCGGCAGATCCGATCAGGGGAACGCTGGCATCGCTGAGTCTTCACCGCTGAAGCGGCCTTCAGGGTGCGTGTTCTGCAGCAGGGCACGCACTTCCGGCACGCGCGAGCGCGGTACGTCCACCATCAACAGAATCTGCCCATCCTCTACCGCCTGCTTGAACGGTTTGAGGCGGCTGTTCGGCACGGAACTGCCGATCATGCTGGAGGCCCACGCGCCAAACAGCGCGCCGACCACGGTTGTGATGCCGACCATCCCCCACTGCGGACCTTCGCCGATGATCGGGAACAGCGCGGCCACCACGCCCGCTGCCACGCCCGCACCGCCGCCGATCACCAGCCCGTTCTGGGTGGCATGGACGATGTCTGAGGTCTGGAGCAGGTTGGCCTCGTGCAGGCCGGTGAGGTCGGCGCCTTCCTTGGCGACGAAGTGGATGTGGCGCTCGGTGATGCGCGCCAACAGGAGGTCATTCATGACACGCCGGGCGCTGGCGACGTCCGGCAAGAGAAAGTAGAGGCGATGCTGCATGATCTTCTCCTCAAGCGCTGCTGCGCGTGCGTCTTAAGGACGTTCTAGATCAGTTCACCAGCCGCAACAAGGCGGCGCATCGAACTTTTCGCTGTGCGCCGCAGCACGGGTGTCGCGGCGGGCACAGCGAGGGGCGATAGCTGCACCCGGCGTGATGCCGGGCGCTCGCGCATTACTGGCCAGTGCTTGCCGGGGCGGCAGTCTTGAGCTGCGCTTCGAGCGCGGCCACGCGCGTCTCCAGCTCTTCCAGGCGGGCGCGGGTGCGGGCCAGCACCTGCGACTGCACATCAAATTCCTCGCGCGTGACCAGATCAAGCTTGGAGAAGCCCTGGGTCATCATTGCGCGCACGTTCTTCTCGATGTCGGCGGCCGGTGAGTTGCGCAGTGCCTCGGTCACGCGGTTCTGAAAGTCGGTAAAGAGATCGGTGGGTTTCATTGAGGTTCTCCGAGGGTCATGCTGCCTGCGCCAAGCCGGTGCATGCACCGCTTTTGTGCGCGGGGATTGCCGTGCCTTGGTGCGCAGAGCGGCACAAGGCGCGTGGTTTCGGTGCTGCAGGCGTGGATGCTACCCGTTGAGCGCTTCCAACTCCACAAATCCCGGCAAGTCTCGCTGCGATGCGGCATTGCCGGTGCCGTCCAAACGGGGACAGATTCAGCGTCTGCCGCCCCGGAACATCAGGCTGGGCCGTGACACGGTGTTGAAATCACTCTATCACATGGCTTTTTACGCGCCAGGGCGGGCCGAGGCCGTGTCAGACAGATCAGCCTGCGGCAACCGTTGGCGGGTGGCGTGCGTCACCTGGCCGATCCGTCCCCAATTTCCCTTGCTCCTCCCCCAAGCTGCGCGCGGCGTCACGGTCGAAGAAACCCTCCAACTTCACTACATCGACATGGCATGACAGTTGCAGAACTGGAGCGACTTTTTTGACGTTTCCACGTTCCGTTGTTGCGACTTTCTAAAGGGGGAGAGCCGTTATGAAGAAATTTGCGTACGCAGCCAGTGTGGTGTTGTTGACCGGTGTCGCCGCCGGTATGACTCAAAGCGCCATCGCCCAGACTGCGCCCGCCGCTCCGGCGGCCGATGCACCTGCCGCAGCACCCGCTCCGGCACCTGCACTGACTGCCAACGTCACGCTGGCCAGCCAATACCGCTATCGCGGCATCATGCAGACCAACAACAAGCCCGCCATCCAGGGCGGCTTTGATTACGCCATTCCGGGTGGCGTGCTGCCTGAGGGCTTCTACATCGGCAACTGGAACTCGTCGATCAGCTGGTTGAGCGATTCCAACTCGAGCGTCTCCGCACCCATCGAGATGGACTTCTACGGTGGCTACAAGACCGAGATCGTCAAGGACGTGCCCATCGACGTGGGCGTGCTGCAGTACTACTACCCGGGCAGCTATCCCGACGGTTTCACGCGGCCGCATACGACCGAAGGCTATGCGCAGATCGGCTATGGCCCGGTCACGTTCAAGTACTCGCATGCGTTCTCGAACCTGTTCGGCACGCCCGATTCGCACCACAGCCAGTACTTTGATCTGTCGGGCAACTTCGACACCGGCTTCTGGGGCCTGACGCTGAACCTGCACGTCGGCTATCAGCAAGTGCCGCACCAGACCGTGCGTGCCTCGTATGCCGACTGGAAGGTCGGCGTGACGAAGGACTTCGGCAGCGGCTGGACGGCATCGCTGGCGTACATCGACACCAATGCTTCGCGCGCGTTCTACACCAACACGCGCAACAGCTACATGGGCAAGGCGACGGCCCTGCTGTCGGTCACCAAGACTTTCTAACAAACGAGGCGAGGCGGCGCTCATTGAGCAACAGCAGGGCGCTGCCAATCGAGGAGGAATCCAGCATGAAACTCATCATGGCGGTCATCAAGCCGTTCAAGCTCGACGAAGTCCGCGAGGCGTTGTCCGAAGTCGGTGTGTCGGGCATCACCGTGACGGAAGTCAAGGGGTTCGGGCGCCAGAAAGGTCACACGGAGCTGTACCGTGGCGCCGAGTACATCGTCGACTTCCTGCCTAAAGTGAAGATCGAGGTGGCCGTGCCCGACGACGTGCTCGAGCGCGCCGTCGAAGCCATCGAAAAATCCGCACGCACCGGCAAGATCGGCGACGGCAAGATCTTCGTTGCCGATGTCGAGCAAGTCATCCGCATCCGCACCGGCGAGACCGGCGGCGACGCACTATAAGCACCACAGCCCAAGGAAGAGGTCCACACATGAAAACCTGGTTCACACGATTCCTGACGGCGGGGGCCGTCGCTGCGGTGCTTGCAGGCGCCGTACTGTCCGCACCGGCTGTGGCGCAGGACAAGCCGGCGGCATCTGCGCCGGCCGCTGAAGCCAGCGCCGCCCCGGCTGCCG
>NZ_ASZV01000044.1:0-33362 GCF_000442475.1 Ralstonia sp. AU12-08
CTGCCGCAGCCGCCGCTTCGGAACCGGCCGCCGCGCCGGCCGCCGCAGCCGCTGCGCCTGCTGCCGCCGCACCTGCGGCTGCCACGCCCGTGCCCAACAAGGGCGACACGGCATGGCTGCTGGTCTCTACCGCCTTCGTCATTCTGATGACGTTGCCGGGCCTCGCGCTGTTCTACGGCGGCCTGGTGCGCAAGAAGAACATGCTGTCGGTGCTGATGCAGTGCACGGGCATCTTCTCGCTCATCATCATCCTGTGGGCCATCTACGGCTACAGCTTCGCGTTCACCGAGGGCAATGCGTTCTTCGGCGGGCTCGATCGCCTGTTCCTGAAGGGCCTGACGCCGGATTCGGTGGCTGCCACCTTCAGCAAGGGCGTGGTAGTGCCTGAGTACGCGTACTTCGCCTTCCAGGGCGCGTTTGCCGCGATCACCTGCGCGCTGATCATCGGTGCCTTCGCCGAGCGTGCAAAGTTCTCGGCCGTGCTGCTGTTCGTGGTGCTGTGGTTCACCTTCAGCTACCTGCCGATCGCCCACATGGTCTGGTTCTGGCCGGGTCCGGATGGCTTTACCGATGCCAAGGCCGCTGAGCTGATGACGTCCAAGTCGGGCTGGCTGTTCCAGAAGGGCGCGCTGGACTTCGCGGGCGGTACCGTGGTGCACATCAACGCCGCTGTGGCGGGTCTGGTGGGCGCCTTCCTGTTCGGCAAGCGCATCGGCTTTGGTCGTGAAGCCCTCAAGCCGCACAGCCTGACGCTGACGATGGTGGGTGCCTCGCTGCTGTGGTTCGGCTGGTTCGGCTTCAACGCCGGTTCGGCCCTGGAAGCCAACGGCTCCGCTGCGCTGGCCTTCGTCAACACGCTGCTGGCCACCGCCGCTGCCGTGCTGTCGTGGAGCTTCGGCGAGTGGATCGGCAAGAGCAAGCCGTCGATGCTGGGTGCAGCCTCGGGTGCCGTGGCGGGCCTGGTGGCGATTACCCCGGCGGCTGGCTTTGTCGGCCCGATGGGTTCGATCGCACTGGGCATCCTCGCCGGCCTGCTGTGCCTGTGGGGCGTGAACGGCCTCAAGCGCATGCTGGGCATGGACGACACGCTCGACGTGTTCGGCGTGCACGGCGTGGGCGGTATCCTCGGCGCGCTGCTGACCGGCGTGTTCGCCTCGCCGAGCCTGGGCGGCACCGGCATCTACGACTATGTCGCCAACAAGGTGGCCGACGGCTACTCGATCGGCGGCCAGTTGTGGATCCAGTTCCAAGGCGTGCTGACCACCGTGATCTGGTCTGGCGTGGTGGCCTTCATTTCGTACAAGATCGTCGACGCGGTTGTTGGCCTGCGCGTGCCGGAAGAAGAGGAGCGCGAAGGTCTGGACATCACGTCCCACGGCGAAACGGCCTACGAAGACTGATCCTCTGCCTGATCAAGCAAAAGACCCGGCCACGCGCCGGGTTTTTTGTTGGCGTGGCGCTTGAGCCACCGCGTCTTAACTCCGATGTAAAAAACCTTCAATTGCCTCTCGTTATGCGGACGCTTACATTGCAGACGTGGTTTCCTCCACCTGCAGAACGCTCCCCGTATCTGTCAGGCTATTCCCCAAGCGCGGCAGCCCCGCGCTTTTTTTTGTCCACGTTTTCTGTGTGGTTTTGTGCGTTGCCACACACTTCCCCTTGCGAAACCGTCCGCTGACCGCATATCGATAGCCCGCCATCGTCGGCATGCTGTCTGCAAGCTATTGCCTGTTCCTCTACAATCGGAGCGGGCGATAAATTACATCAATAGGAAGGGTATGGTTCCGCACCTGATCACCGCGCTGAACGGGCCGCTGCTGGAGCTCGAGCAGAAGATTCTTGACGCCACGCCCGCCATCGAACGCTGGTTCCGCCTGGAATGGCAGGAACATACGCCGCCGTTCTACTGTTCGGTCGATTTGCGCAACGCCGGCTTCAAGCTGGCGCCGGTCGACACGAACCTGTTCCCGGGCGGCTTCAACAACTTGTCGCCCGAGATGCTGCCGCTGGCCGTGCAGGCCGCCATGGCAGCCATCGAGAAGATCTGCCCGGACGCCAAGAACCTGCTGCTGATTCCCGAGCGCCATACGCGCAACATGTTCTATCTGCAGAACGTGGCGCGCCTGTCGCAGATCATGCGCCAGGCTGGGCTCAACGTGCGCCTGGGTTCGTTGTCCGAAGACATCAAGGAACCGACGCCGATCGACCTGCCGGATGGACAGCACCTGGTGATCGAGCCGATTTCGCGCATCGGCACCAAGGGCCGCCGCCTGGGCATGGAGAATTTCGATCCGTGCTCGATCCTGCTGAACAACGACCTGTCGGCCGGCGTGCCGCCCATCCTCGAAAACATCAACGAGCAATACCTGCTGCCGCCGCTGCACGCGGGCTGGTCGCAGCGTCGCAAAACGAACCACTTTGCCGCCTACGACGAAGTGGCCAAGAAGTTCGCCAAGCTGATCGACATCGACCCGTGGATGGTCAACCCGTACTTTACCAAGTGCAGCGGCCTTGACTTTCACGAGCGTGCCGGCGAGGAAGAACTCGCCCACGCGGTCGAGACGGTGCTCAAGAAGACCGCCAAGAAGTACAAGGAATACGGCGTGACCGAGACCCCGTACGTGGTGGTCAAGGCGGATGCCGGCACCTATGGCATGGGCGTGATGACCGTGCGTGATCCTTCCGAGGTCAAGGGCCTCAACCGGAAGGAGCGCAACAAGATGAGCGTGGTCAAGGAGGGACTGGAGGTCTCCGAGGTGATTGTGCAGGAAGGCGTGCACACCTTCGAGAAGATCAACGAGGCCGTGGCCGAACCCGTCGTCTATATGATCGACCGCTATGTGGTGGGTGGTTTCTACCGGGTTCACACGGGTCGCGGCGTGGACGAAAATCTGAATGCGCCGGGCATGCATTTCGTGCCGTTGCCGTTTGCGTCGAATTCGCTGCCGGACAGCCACGCCAAGCCGGGCGCCGGCGAGCCGAACCGCTTCTACATGTATGGCGTCGTGGCCCGTCTGGCGTTGCTGGCCGCGTCGCTCGAACTCGAGAAGACCGACCCGAACCCGCTGATCTAAGTACACGCTGTTGAGGGAGCCGCCATGCGCATCCTGTTCATCGTCGATCCACTGTCGACGTTCAAGATCTACAAGGATTCCACCTTCGCGATGATGCGCGAGGCGACGGCACGCGGCTACGCCATCTACACGTGCCTACAGTCGCAACTCACGCTGTCGGGCAACGTGGTCGAAACCGTTGCCACCCCCATCGCCCTGACGGGCAATGAAGAAGACGGGCAGGAGTGGTATCGCGCAGGCGATGCGCGTCTGCTGCCGCTCACCGGCTTTGACGCCGTGCTGATGCGCAAGGATCCGCCATTCGACATGGAATACGTCACCAGCACGTGGCTGCTGGAGATTGCCGAACGCCAGGGCGCACGCGTGTTCAACAAGCCGCAGGCGATTCGTGACCACTCCGAGAAGCTGGCGATTGCGCAGTTCCGCGAGTTCACTGTGCCGACCATCGTGACGCGCGATGCCAAGCGCCTGCGAGATTTCCACGCCGAGCAGGGCGACGTCATTTTCAAGCCGCTCGACGGCATGGGTGGCGCCGGTATCTTCCGCGTGGGGCCGGATGGCATGAACCTCGGTGCCGTGATCGAAACGCTCACCGACAACGGTGCGCGCACGATCATGGCGCAGCAGTACATTCCCGCCATCCGCGAGGGCGACAAGCGTATTTTGCTGATCGGCGGTTCGCCGGTGCCGCATTCGCTGGCACGCATTCCGATGGCGGGCGAAGTGCGCGGCAACCTGGCCGCTGGCGGCACGGGTCGTGCGCAACCCTTGTCCGAGCGTGATCAGGTGATCGCACATGCACTTGCGCCGGTGCTCTGGCAGCGCGGCCTGCTGCTGGTCGGCCTCGATGTCATCGGTGACTACCTGACCGAGGTCAACGTCACCAGCCCGACGTGCTTCCAAGAGATCACCCAGCAGACCGGCTTCAACGTGGCTGGCATGTTCATCGACGCGCTCGAGCGGGCTGCGGGCAAGTCGCCCGGCGCGGGGTTGGGTGGGGCTGGCCGGAAATCGCTCTAGTAAGGCAGCCTAGCCCCTCTGGCGAGGGTCCTCCGCTCGGGGGAATTCCGCAAACTGCGCGCAATCGTCCCAAATGGCCCTGATACAATCGAGGTCACACCGATTCGCTTTTCGATCATGGCAGGGATTCTGATCATCGCTCATGCGCCGTTGGCCAGCGCACTGCGCGATTGTGCTGCACACGTGTATTGCGGTCAGCCCGAGCGGCTGGGTGCAATCGACGTCCTGCCCGACGCCGAGCCGGCCGCCGTGCTGGATCAGGCGCGCGCCAAACTCGCAGAGCTGATCGAGGACAACGGCGCGCTGGTGCTGACCGACATCTTCGGGGCCACCCCCGCCAACATCGCTTCGCGCCTGGCTGAGCCCGGCCGCGTGCGCGTGCTGGCCGGCGTGAACCTCCCGATGCTGGTGCGCGCCATCTGCTATCGCACCGAAAAACTCGAACAACTTGCTGCCAAGGCACTGGCCGGCGGCGCGCAAGGCGTATTGCAGGTCGGCTCGACAGCCGTTCAGAACCAGGTTGCCAACCATCCGGACAAATATGCTGCAGAGGGATATCACCATCATCAATAAGCTCGGGCTGCATGCCCGCGCTTCCGCCAAACTCACGCAGCTCGCCAGCAAGTTCGACAGCCAGATCAAGATGTCGCGCAACGGCCGTCAGGTCGACGCCAAGAGCATCATGGGTGTGATGATGCTGGCAGCAGGCATCGGCTCCACCGTTACGCTGGAGATCGAAGGTCCTGACGAGCAGGCTGCCATGGACGGGCTGGTCGGACTCATCAACGACCGCTTCGGCGAAGGCGAGTAACCCACAACACAACGCAGTTCTCGGCCAGCGTCTCTATGCCATTCACCCTGCACGGCATCCCGGTTTCGCGCGGCATCGCCATCGGCCGTGCGCACATGCTGGCGCGCGCGGCACTGGATGTGTCGCATTACCTCGTCGACGAAGACAAGCTGGATGCCGAGGTCGAGCGCTTGCGTAGCGCCCGGGCCGCTGTACGCAGCGAGCTGGTCACGCTCAAGCATGAACTGCCGGCCGATGCGCCCGAGGAGCTGAGCGCGTTCCTGGCGGTCCACGCGATGTTCGTGGATGATCCGCATCTGTCGCAGGCGGCGGAGAAGCTGATTCGCGAGCGTCGCTACAACGCCGAGTGGGCGCTGACGACGCAGCTCGAAGAGTTGATCCGCCAGTTCGGCGAGATCGAGGACGAATACCTGCGCGAGCGCAAAGCCGATATCGAGCAGGTGGTCGAGCGCATCCTGAAAGTCCTGGCTGGCGCACCTACGTTGGCACCGGCCCCCGCTACGTCTTGCTGCGATCCGGATGCCGGCATGATCGTCGTTGCGCACGACATCGCCCCGGCGGACATGCTGCAGTTTCGCGGCCAAACGTTCGCAGGCTTCGTGACCGACCTCGGCGGGCGCACCTCACATACCGCCATCGTCGCGCGCAGCCTGGACATTCCGGCTGCGGTGGGCGTGCACAACGCCAGCGCGCTGATCCGCCAGGACGACGTCATCGTCATTGATGGCGACAACGGCATCGTCATCGTCGACCCGAGCGAGGCCATCCTCGAGGAATACCGCCACCGCCGCAGCGAGGGCGAACTGCAGAAGAAGCGTCTCGAGCGCTTGCGCCATACGCCCACCGTCACACTCGACGGCACGCAGATCGACTTGCTCGCCAACATCGAGATGCCGGAGGATGCGGCTGCCGCCGTGAAGGCCGGCGCCGTGGGCGTGGGCCTGTTCCGCTCAGAATTCCTCTTCATGAACCGGCGCGGTGCGCTGCCCGATGAGGAGGAGCAGTTCCGCGCATACCGCACGGCGGTCGAGTCGATGCAGGGCCTGCCGGTGACGATCCGCACGATCGACATCGGCGCCGATAAGCCGCTCGATATCCGCGACGATGTGTTTGAGACCGCGCCCAACCCGGCGCTGGGCTTGCGCGCGATTCGCTGGTCGCTGTCGGAGCCGGCGATGTTCCTGACGCAATTGCGCGCGCTGCTGCGGGCGTCAGCCTTCGGGCCAGTGAAGATTCTCGTACCGATGCTCGCGCACGCCCGCGAGATCGACCAGACGCTGGATCTGCTCGCGCGTGCCAAGGCCTCGCTTGACGCCGATGGCCTGGCCTACGACCCGACCGTCAAGGTCGGCGCCATGATCGAGATTCCGGCTGCCGTACTGATCCTGCCGGTGTTCCTGCGCCGCATGGATTTTCTCTCGATCGGCACGAACGACCTGATCCAGTACACGCTGGCCATCGATCGCGCCGACAATGCGGTCGCACATCTGTACGACCCGCTGCATCCGGCGGTGCTGCAGTTGATCGCGCGCACCATCCGCGAAGGGCATCAGGCCGGCAAGCCGGTGTCCGTGTGCGGTGAGATGGCAGGCGATTCGACAATGACGCGCCTGCTGCTCGGCATGGGGCTCACCGAGTTCTCGATGCATCCATCGCAGTTGCTCAGCGTGAAGCAGCAGATCCTGCGCTCGGACCGTCCGCGTCTGATGCGCGAGGCCGACCGCCTGCTGCACACCTGTGAACCCACCGAAATCCAGGATGCATTGGGCGCGCTGGCGCGTGCCTGACCTGCTGAATCTTTAAGCGCCGGCCCCGCACGACTGTCGTGTCGGCGCATCGCCCGTTTCAGGGAAATCTCTCCGCTAAGTGATTGAAATTGCACGTCTTTCCGTGAAAAGACGGCTCGCGCGCACCCGCATGTCCCTGCCGATCGCATGGGGTCGAACAAGAATTGTTCTCATTACCATTCTCTGTTATTCTGGTTTCACAGCGCGTTTTGAGCGCTGCGGAGGAATCCCGTGTACGTCTGCATCTGCAACCAAGTGACCGACCGCGAAATCCATGGCGCCGCCCGTCTGGGTGTGTCGACAATGGACGAACTCGCCGAGACGCTGGGCGTCGGCACCTGCTGTGGACAATGCCGGGACTGCGCCAAGCAGGTACTCGCCGAAGCCGTGAGCTGCATCCCCGTCGATCAGGTGTTGGGCCGTGCAAGCACGCATGCCATAATCGAGCGTCGCGACGAGCCCGTCGCCAACGATCAAGCCATTTCGGCCAGTGCGTTGGCTGCCTGACCCCCAGTTTTCCCGATTCTCGTTTGTCTTGATTCGCCGCGATCTGCCACCTGGGCTGCATAGCCTCGGTGGCATTTGTTGCTTGGGTCAGCACAGGGCTCGCCTTGAACGGACGCGTGCGTGCGTCCATCACCGCAGTTGCCCTTTGCTGGAGCTCCAAGAATGAAAGGCGATAAGAAGGTTATCCAATATCTGAACGCCCAGCTCAAGAACGAGCTGACCGCCATCAACCAGTATTTCCTCCATGCGCGCATGTACGGCCACTGGGGGCTCAAGCGCATCGGCGACCACGAATACAAAGAGTCCATCGGCGAGATGAAGCACGCCGATCGCCTGATCGAGCGCATCCTGATGCTCGAAGGCCTGCCGAACCTGCAGGACCTCGGCAAGCTGATGATCGGCGAGAACACTCCGGAAATGCTCGAGTGCGACCTGAAGCTGGAGAAGGCCGCGCATACCACGGTGGTGGAAGCCATTGCGTACTGCGAGTCGGTCAAGGACTACGTTAGTCGCGAGATTTTCGTCGACATCCTGGACGACACCGAAGAGCACATTGACTGGCTGGAGACGCAGCTGGAGCTGATCGACAAGGTCGGCATCCAGAACTTCCTGCAGTCGCAGATGGAAGCGGACAGCGAGTAATCCTCGTCGATCGGCAAAAAGAAAGGAGGCCTTGGCCTCCTTTTTTGTTGTCCGCGTTCCGTGGACTCGGGCTAGTGCGCGCCACCACAGACCGGGCACGACGCTTGACGCGTTACGCGCATCGTCGTCCATTCCATCGACAGGCCGTCGAGCATCAGCAGGCGCCCGGCAAGCGAGCGGCCGATGCCAGCGATCAACTTGAGCGCCTCGGCGGCCTGCACGGTGCCCACCATGCCGACCAGCGGCGAGAACACCCCCATCGTTGCGCATGCCACATCCGGTGCGGGCTCGTCGGGCGGGAACAGGCACGCGTAGCAGGGGCCGCCGGCGCGGCTGTCAAACACGCTGATCTGCCCGTCAAAGCGGATTGCCGCACCCGACACCAGCGGCACACCCGCACGCACGCAAGCGAGGTTGGCCGCTTGGCGCGTGGCGAAATTGTCTGAGCAATCGAGCACCACGTTCACGCCCGAATTGGACCCATCAAGTAGTGCGCCGATGCTGTCCGCATCCAACCGGCGCTGTACGGCATTGACCTGCACACCGGGGTTCAGCCGCGCGATGGCGGCTTGTGCCGATGCCACTTTCGGTTGCCCGACCGACTCGGTGGTGTGAATGATCTGGCGCTGCAGGTTGGTCAGGTCGACGGTGTCGTCATCGACGATGGTGAGCGTACCTACGCCTGCGGCTGCCAGGTAGGGCAGAGCCGCTGCACCCAAACCGCCCGCGCCGATGACGAGCGCATGCGCTTCCAGCAGGCGCGTCTGCCCTTCGATGCCGATCTCGTCGAGCAGGATATGGCGGGAGTAGCGCAGCAGTTGATCGTCGTTCATGGCAGTGCAATGAAAAAGGCCGTGCAATGCACGGCCTCCTAAGTTTGCCAGTGTTTGCCGGCCGGTGTCTTAACGGGCGCCGCTCGGCTCCGGGGCCGGGATTACGCCGCTGGCCGGGACGTTGGGCTTCGGTGCCGCCGGTTTGGCCTTGGGCTTGGCATCGCTGCTGTCCTTGGCGGCTGGTGACTTGGCCGGCTTGTCCGAGGTCGCCACGGCTTCCAGCACCGACTTCGAACGCTTGACCGGCTGGCCGCGCAACTCGTTGATGGCCTGCTGCAGCATGAAGTCGTCGGCAGAACCGAACTCGATCGGCTTCTTGTTGCGTTCCTTTTCGCGCTGCTCGGGCGTCTTCTTCGCGTTTTCTTCTTCCAGGCGGCGGAGCTCTTCAACGCGGCGCTTTTCGCGCTCGGTCATCTCGCTTTCTTCCGACTCCTGCTTGTTGTGCAGGTGGCGCTCGGTGTCGATCTCGCGGGTGATCAGCGCGTCGTCCGGGTCGCCATCCGGGTTCTGGTCGACCGGGATGTCCGGGCGCACGCCCCAGGCCTGGATCGACTTACCCGACGGCGTGTAGTAGTACGCGATGGTCAGCTTGATGCCGGTGTCGTTCGACAGCGGACGCACCGTCTGCACGGAGCCCTTGCCGAAGGTCGTCTTGCCCATCGTCTTGGCGCGGTGGTGATCCTGCAGCGCGCCGGCTACGATTTCCGACGCCGATGCCGTATAGGCGTTGGTCAGCACGATGATCGGCACCGTCTTGAACTCGGGGTCCAGACCCGCCAGCGGATCGGCGTCGAGGTTGCTCAGGCGGTAGTTGGCGAAGCTCGCCTTGTACGTGCGCTTGGCATCCGGCACCTGGCCGTTGGTCGAGACCACGGTCACATCCGGCGGCAGGAACGCGGCCGACACGCCCACAGCGGCTTGCAGCACGCCGCCGCCGTTGTTACGCAGATCCAGGATCAGGCCCTTCAGGTGGCCGTCCTGTTTTGCCAGGTCATTGAGCTTCTTGGCCAGGTCCGGCACCGTGCGTTCCTGGAAGCTGGTGATGCGCACCCAGGCGATACCGTTGTCCAGCAGCTTGGCCTTGACCGACTGCACCTGGATTTCGGCGCGGGTGATCGTGAGCGGGAAGGTGCGCTCTTCCTTCTTGCGATAGATGGTGAGGGTGACCTTGGTGCCCGGTGCGCCGCGCATGCGCTTGACGGCCTGCTCCAGCGGCATGCCGCGCACGGGCTTGTCGTCGATGCGGGTGATCAGGTCGCCCGGCTGCACGCCGGCGCGGAAGGCGGGGGTGTCTTCAATCGGGTTGATGACCTTGACCAGGCCTTCTTCCTGCGAAATCTCGATGCCCAAGCCGGCAAAACGGCCCTGGGTGCCTTCCTGGAGTTCCTGGAAGTCCTTCTTGTCGAGGTACGCCGAATGCGGGTCAAGGCTGGAGACCATGCCCTTGATGGCTTCGGTCAGCAGTTTGTCGTCGTCCACCGGCTCGACGTATTCGCGCTTTATCTGGCCAAAGATATCGGCCATGAGCCTGAGCTTTTCCAGCGGGAGCGGCCCAACCGTCGCGTTCTGCGCGGTGGCGGAGAGCTGGAGCGTCGCCAGAACCCCGGTGACGAGGCCGATGGCGATCAAGCTGATGTTCTTGAGCGAAGTTCGCATGTGTCGAGCGTGGACGTGGGAACAGTAGATAAACATGGCCCGGGGTGGCTCGCGCACATCCCGGGCTACAGGCTTCGACAGTATAAAGGCGTTGGAGTGCCAAACGCCTCGTTACGGTTTATTTCGACTTACCCTGGCTGGCCACCGCCGCGAGGGATGCGGCAATCGCTTCCTGGTCGCCCAGATAATAGTGGCGGATCGGCTTGAGGTTGGCGTCCAGTTCATACACCAGCGGCGTGCCATTGGGAATGTTCAGGCCGACGATGTCAGCGTCCGAAATGCCATCGAGGTACTTCACCAGCGCGCGGATGCTGTTGCCGTGCGCGGCGATCACCACGCGCTGGCCGCTCTTGATGGCCGGGGCGATCGACTCCTCCCACAGCGGCAGCACGCGCGCGACGGTGTCCTTCAGGCACTCGGTCAGGGGCACTTGCTCGCGCGACAGGCCCGCGTAGCGCGGGTTGCCGAAGGCGTCGTTCTCGGCACCGGGCTCCAGGGCGGGCGGCGGCGTGTCGTAGCTGCGGCGCCAGACCAGGACCTGCTCATCGCCGAACTTGGCGGCGGTTTCGCCTTTGTTGAGGCCCGACAGCGCGCCATAGTGGCGCTCGTTCAGGCGCCACTCGTTGCGGGTCGGAATCCACATCAGGTCCATTTCATCCTGCACGTGCCACAGCGTGCGGATCGCGCGCTTGAGCACCGAGGTGTAGGCCAGATCGAAGGTGAAGCCGGCTTCGCGCAGCAGTTTGCCGCCTTGGCGGGCTTGTTTGACACCGGTCTCGGTCAGGTCGACGTCGACCCAGCCGGTGAAACGATTCTCCAGATTCCACGTCGATTCGCCGTGCCGGATGAGAACGAGCTTATGCATGACTGCCATGATGAGAAGTGAGAAAACCTGCGCGCGGACCTGCGGCGATGCGTCGTGACGTCATCGTGCGGCCGCCGAAACCGACTATTTTATAATGCCGCCCGAATAGAGCCACCCCCGTGCGCACCCGACCCGTTCGGATGAGCCCGCCCGATCCATCCAGGAAACCCATACCGTGAAGTTCTTCGCCGATTACAACAACCTCGCCCTGCTTGCTGTCGCCATCGTTTCGGGTCTGCTACTGATCTGGGGGCCCATCCAGCGCCGCCTTGCTGGTGGCGGCGGTGCCCAGGTGGGTGCTTCGGTTGCCACCCAGCTCATCAATCGCCGCAACGCAGTCGTGGTGGATGTGCGCGAGAGTGCTGAATACGCCGCAGGGCATCTGCCACAAGCCAAGCATGCGCCGCTCGGCGAGCTCGAAGGCAAGGCCGCCGGCCTTGCAAAGAACAAAGAGACCCCCATCATCCTCGTATGCCAGACCGGCCAGCGCGCTGGGAAGGCGCAAGCAGTCTTGAAGCAGGCCGGTTACAGTGAGGTCTATTCGCTCGAGGGCGGATTGGCCGCGTGGCAGCAGGCAGGCCTTCCGGTCGTCAAATAAAGAAACGAGGTTTTGAAGTTATGGCGCACGTGGTTATGTACAGCACCACCGTCTGCCCCTATTGCGTGGCAGCGGAACGACTCCTGAAGCAGCGCGGCGTCGAACAGATCGAAAAGATCCTGATCGACCGCGAACCCGGCAAACGCGAAGAGATGATGACGCGCACGAACCGTCGCACCGTGCCGCAGATCTACATCGACGATCGCCACATTGGCGGCTTCGATGATCTCTCTGCGCTGGACCGCGAAGGCGGGCTGGTGCCACTGCTGGCGGCCTGAGCGCCACACCAAAACGCCCGGCTTTGACCGGGCGTTGCACATTTAGGCCTGCTCTCATGGTGGGCACGATTGCGTCATGTACCATACGCGTCTTGCGCGTGGGACACATCCCCGCCGCGCACTGACCATACATCTATCTGAAGGCGAGTCATGAGCGACCAGCAACAGCAGCAACCGGGCCAGGATGGCCAGCCGTTCTTCAACATTCAGCGCGTCTACCTGAAGGACCTGTCGCTGGAGCAACCGAACTCGCCGCACATCTTCCTGGAACAGGAACAGCCGAGCGTGGAAGTGCAGGTGGATGTGTCCGCCTCGCAACTGGCCGAAGGCGTGTTTGAAGTGGTGGTGATCGGTACGGTCACGACCAAGGTGCAAGAGAAGGTGGCCTTCCTGGTGGAAGCCAAGCAAGCCGGCATCTTCGACATCCGCAACGTGCCGGACGAGCAGATGGACCCGCTGCTGGGCATCGCCTGCCCGACCATCGTGTACCCGTACCTGCGCTCGAACATTGCCGACACCATCGGCCGTGCTGGCTTCCAGCCGATCCACCTGGCGGAAATCAACTTCCAGGCCCTGTACGAGCAGCGCCTGGCTGCCGCCATGGAGCAAGCTCAAGCTGCCGGCGGTAACAGCGGTCTGGTGATGCCGGACGGCTCGAAGGCCACCCACTAAATAAGAGGCGCACCGCGCCAGTAGCCCGCGCCGGCCTACGCTCGCGCGGGCTTTTTCTTTTGCTCGACCTTTTGCCTGATCGATCCGAATTTTGAACATGCACACGCGCATGCGAATTTCCGTTCTGGGTGCCGGCGCCTGGGGCACTGCCCTGGCCAGCCATGCCGCGCAATCACACGATGTCGTGCTGTGGGGACGTGACGCCAATCTCGTCACGCAGATGGCCGCCACGCACATCAACGAACCGTATCTGCCGGGCATCACGCTGCAGGCGTCGCTGCGCTTCGATACGGACCTGCATGCTGCGCTGGATCACGCTGCTGGCGAGGATGCATTGGCCGTCATCGCCTCGCCTGTTGCCGGGTTGGCGGACCTGACCCGTGCGGTTGCCGCGCACGGTGGTGTGCGTAACGTGATCTGGTTGTGCAAGGGGTTCGACCCGCAGACCAGCGCATTGCCACACGCCATCGTGGCCGAGGTGTTGGCGCAGACCGGTCGCACGGATCTGGTGACGGGCGTGCTGTCCGGCCCAAGCTTTGCCAAGGAGGTCGCACAAGGTTTGCCGTGCGCGATGACGGTGGCGTCCACCAGCGCCGCACTGGGCAAGCTCACGCAACGCGGCTTCCACCATCACGCGATGCGTGTGTATGCGAGCGATGACCTCGTCGGTGTGGAGGTGGGCGGTGCCGTCAAGAACGTGCTGGCCATTGCGACCGGCACGGCAGATGGTCTGGGCCTGGGCTTGAATGCGCGCGCGGCATTGGTGACGCGCGGCTTGGCTGAGATGACGCGCCTGGGCATCGCACTGGGTGGCCGTCCGGAAACCTTTATGGGCCTGACCGGCATGGGCGATTTGCTGCTCACCGCCACGGGCGATCTGTCACGCAATCGCACCGTCGGCATGCAGCTCGCACAGGGCCGTTCGCTTGACGACATCCTGCACAGTCTCGGCCACGTCGCCGAGGGCGTGCGTTGTGCACGGGCTGTCGCCGCGTTGGCGAGCGCCAAAGGCGTCGACATGCCGATCACCTTTACGGTGTGCGAAGTCCTGTTCGAGGGGCTTGCGCCTGCACGCGCAGTGGATCGTCTGCTACAGCGCGACGCGAAATCCGAATCCGCGCGTTGATCCTGATGGAAGGCCGGCGCTCAGGCGCCGCCTTCGAAGCCGTTCTGCCGCCACGCTTCGAACACCACCACCGCCACGGTGTTCGATAGATTCAGGCTGCGGTTGTCGGGCCGCATCGGCAGGCGGATGCGCTGCGACGTGGGAAACCACTCGCGGCGTTCTTCAGACAGCCCGCGCGTTTCCGATCCAAACACGAACCAGTCGCCCGGCTGGAAGGCCATGCTGGCAAACGGCGTGGAGCCCCGCGTGGTGAGCGCGAACATGCGTGCCGGATCGGGCTGCCCATCCCGTAGAAAGGCGTCCCAATCGGCATGCACGCGCATCGTTGCGTACTCGTGATAGTCGAGGCCGGCGCGGCGCATGCGGGCGTCTTCCAGCGGAAACCCTAGCGGTTCGATCAGATGCAGCTGCGCGCCCGTGTTGGCGCACAGGCGGATCACATTGCCCGTGTTGGGCGGGATTTCGGGCTCGACGAGGACGACGTTGAACATGATGGCTGGCCAAGGAAATTTCGGCGGCGAGCTTATCTAGATTGACGAGGGTTGTCACCCCGCCACAGTGCCACACTCGGGCCGCGACACAATGTCGCATAAGCATGTAACTAGGGCGTACGCAAGGCAACCACGTTGGTGACACGCGTGGCGCCTGCGCGCTTGAGTCGGGTGGCAATCTCGCCGAGGGTGGCGCCGGTGGTCATCACATCGTCGATGACGCCGACATGGCGCCCCGCAATGCTGCCCGCGTCCGTCACCTCGAAGGCGCCGTGCAGGTTGGTCAGGCGCTCGGCGCGGTCGAGCGAGGCTTGGGCGGGGTTGTCGCGCACGCGACGCAGCCCATCTGCCTTGGCGGGAATGGCGAGTTGCCCGCCCAGCCGCCGGGTGATCTCCCAAGCCTGGTTGTAGCCGCGCGAGCGCAGGCGGGCTGCCGATAGCGGCACTGGCAACAGCAGATCCGGCAAGCCGCCCGGCGCGGCAGTCAGCGCATCCCTCAAACGGTCGGCCAGCCACGCCGCGAGCGGCAACTGCGCGCGAAACTTCAATCCGGTGACGAGGTGATCGAGCGGCCAGCCGTAGTCCGCAATGACGACGGTGGCATCAAAGTCCGGCATGCCGGCTAGGCAGGCGGGGCAATGCCGGGCGATATGCCGGGTCTCTAGCGCGATGGCGCACTGGATGCAACGCCGCCGGTACAGCAGCGGCACCAGATCGTCCATACAGCCGGCGCAGACCAGTTCACGCTGGACTGCGCCGCACAGCGCGCAGGCACACGGCAACAGCTGCCGCAGGCCGGCATGAAACCATTGGCGCAACAGGGTTGGGGACATAGCAGCCAAAAGCCGCCATCCCAGCCGATTTGCGGCCAATGCGCCATCAGACGGCGCCTGAAACATCCCGCCGGTATACTTACTGACCGCAGTTCCTGCCTGGTTTTTGCTGATGTCCGATCCCGTTCTCGCCCATCCTGCCGCCTTGCGGCGCGCTTTCGATCGCCGCGCCGCGCGTTTTGCCGACGTGGACTTCCTGCTGCGCGAGGTCGGGGCCCGGATGCAGGACCGGTTGTCGTACATCAAGCTGGCGCCGTCGCGTGCGCTGGACCTGGGCTGTGGCCTTGGACAAGGGCTGGCGGTGCTGCGCGCGCAGTACCCGGATGCGCAGATCTGCGGCGTGGATTGGTCCTCCGCCATGCTGGCGCGGGCGACGCAGCTCGATCCGCAACGCACGGACACCGGCTGGCTCGGCCGGCTGCTGAAGAAGCGCCCCGTCTTCGATTTCGCTCAGGCGGACTTCCGCGCCCTGCCATTTGCAGATGCGTCGTTCGACCTGCTGTGGTCCAACCTGGCGCTGCACTGGGACCCATCCCCGCACGCGATCTTCCCGGAATGGCACCGCATCACCACGGAAGGAGGTCTGCTGATGTTCAGCCTGTTCGGTCCGGACACCCTGCGCGAGCTGCGCAGCGCGCTGGCTGGTATCGACGCGGGCGTGCACACCCTGCGCTTTGTCGACATGCACGACATTGGCGACATGCTGGTGCATAGCCGCTGGTCCACGCCCGTAATGGACATGGAGCAGATCACCATCACCTACGAGACGCCGCAGGCGCTGCTGGCCGACGTGCATCTGCTGGGCGGCATGGCCGGCCTCATGGATGAAAGCGGCCGCAACCTGGCCGGCGCAGGCCTGCACACGCCGCGTTGGCGCCAACGGCTGTTTGACGCGCTCGACGCTCAGCGCAATCCTGAGGGCCTGATTCCGCTCACGTTCGAGGTCGTCTACGGCCATGCCTGGAAGCTGGCGCCCACGCGTCGGCAGGCGCTGGATGATGAGGGGCGGGCGATGATCCCAGTCGATCAGATCGGCCGCAAACCGCGCGCCTGAGGCGGTTCTTGATGCGGGAACGGTATTGATAGCCGCTTGTCAAGCCGGGACTTGCATAAAGGCGCTTTACCTTGTTTGGGGTCAATTGGGACCATATACTGTGCCGGTTTGTCGCAGCAGTCCCCCCTAAGGCCTATCCCGTTTGTTGCCACGGGCGAACCGATCGGGTATGCATCCGAGGCAGGAGTGGTTCAATGCACGACATTGCAAATGTATGCGTTGATACGGCGCTCCAGCCAGCATGTGGCGCCTCCACCGTTCCGGAATCGCCGCGCAAGAACTGGCTCATGAAGCGAAACTGCTCGCTTTCACCCCGCCAGGTCGGCTGGTTCTACCTCTCGATTGTCATCCTCTCGTTCGCGATCGCTTCGTTCTTTGCGTGGCAAGGTGCGTGGTTGGTGTTGCCTTTCTCGGGGCTGGAGGTCGCGATTCTCGGTTGGGCGTTGCTGTACTATGCCCGCCACGCCTCTGATTACGAGCATGTCTGGCTGGAAGACGGCGCGCTGGTGATCGAACAGGTGAGCGTCAACCAGCAGGTGCGTTATGTGCTCAATCCGCAGTGGGTGCGCGTTGAACCAAGCTTGCCGCAAAGTGAGCCCCTTCAGGAGCTGATTGCGCTGCATTCCGGTGGACGTGTCGTGCGGATCGGTCGATTTCTCGATCCGGCTGGGCGGCGCAAGCTTGCGAACGAGCTTTCCCGGTGTTTGGGACAGGGGCAACCAACCCAGGTCTCATGAGCCGCGCACCGGGGCAGAGTGGAATCTGTAAATTGGGTAGATAAAAAATGAAAATGTTGAATAAGACATTGGCAAGTTTGCTGGCGGCAGGCTCACTCCTCGCCTTCGGTCAAACGGCTCTGGCAGTGGAAGACATGCCAGGCGGCCCCGCAGTGATGCAGCTCAATCTCGCGCCCCCGGTCACCAAGATCGCTGCCGAGATCCATTGGCTGCACTACATGATGCTGATCATCTGTATCGTGATCTTCATCGGTGTGTTCGGGGTGATGTTCTACTCCATTTTCAAGCACCGCAAATCGCTGGGCCACAAGCCGGCGACGTTCCACGAAAGCACCACCGTCGAAATCATCTGGACCATCGTGCCGTTCCTGATCGTGATCGGGATGGCGCTGCCGGCCACCAAGGCCGTGGTCGCGATGAAGGACACCACCAATTCTGACCTCACCATCAAGGCCACCGGTTACCAGTGGAAGTGGGGTTACGACTATCTGAAGGGCGAGGGCGAGGGCATTTCGTTCCTTTCCACGCTCACCACGCCGCGCGAGCAGATCAACAACCAGGCGCCCAAGAGCACCACGTACCTGATCGAGGTGGACAACGAGGTCGTGGTGCCGGTCAACCGCAAGGTGCGTATCGTCACCACCGCCAACGACGTGATTCACTCGTGGATGATCCCGGCATTCGGCGTGAAGCAGGATGCGATTCCGGGCTTCGTGCGCGACACGTGGTTCAAGGCCGAGAAGGTCGGCGTGTACCGCGGCCAGTGCGCCGAGCTGTGCGGCAAGGAACACGCCTTCATGCCGATCGTCGTGCGCGTCGTGTCCGACGCCGACTACACCAAGTGGGTCGACGGCAAGAAGAAGGAAATGGCCGCCAAGGCTGATGATCCGAACAAGGTCTACACGCTGGATGAGCTGAAGACGCGCGGCGAGAAGGTCTACACCGCCAACTGCGCGGTCTGCCACCAGCCGAACGGCAAGGGCGGTGGTCCGTTCCCCGCACTGGACGGCTCGAAGATCGCCAATGGCCCGCTGGCCGGCCACGTGGACATCGTGCTGCACGGCAAGGCCGCAATGCCGCCCTGGGCCTCGGCGCTCAACGATGTGGAAATCGCTTCCGTCATCACGTACGAGCGAAACAACTGGGGCAACCATACCGGTGACCTGCTGCAACCGTCGCAAGTGAAGGACGCGCGCGGCGGCAAGATGCCCGAAGGCGGCGGCGCCAAGACTGCCGCTGCTGAACCCGCCGGCAAGGTGGCCGCCAAGATTGCTGACCAACAAGCGACTGCGGCCCAAGACCGCAGCGCAAGCTGATTGATCGTCTGCGTGACGAAACGAATTCAAGGAGTTTTGCGATGAGCACCGCTGTTACGCAACCGCAAGATCACGCGCACGGTCATGGAGACGACCACGCGCACGACCATCCGCACGGCTGGCGCCGTTGGCTGTTCGCGACCAACCACAAGGACATCGGTACGCTGTACCTGCTGTTCTCCTTCGCGATGCTGCTCTCGGGCGGCACGCTGGCACTGCTGATCCGCCTTGAGTTGTTCGAGCCGGGCCTGCAGTTCTTCCATCCGGAACTGTTCAACCAGTTCACCACGATGCACGGCCTGATCATGGTGTTCGGCGCGATCATGCCGGCCTTTGTGGGCTTCGCGAACTGGATGATCCCGCTGCAGGTCGGCGCCTCCGACATGGCCTTCGCGCGGATGAACAACTTCAGCTTCTGGCTGCTGCCGCCTGCAGCCATCCTGCTGGTGGGCTCGTTCTTCGCGCCGGGTGGTGCCACGGCTGCCGGCTGGACGCTCTACGCGCCGCTGTCGGTACAGATGGGCCCGGGCATGGACATGGCGATCTTCGCGGTGCACATCATGGGTGCCTCGTCGATCATGGGCTCGATCAACATCATCGTGACCATCCTCAACATGCGTGCCCCCGGCATGACGCTGATGAAGATGCCGATGTTCTGCTGGACGTGGCTGATCACGGCCTACCTGCTGATCGCTGTGATGCCGGTGCTGGCAGGCGCGATCACCATGGTGCTGACCGACCGCCACTTTGGCACGAGCTTCTTCTCGGCCGCCGGCGGTGGTGACCCGGTGATGTACCAGCACATCTTCTGGTTCTTCGGGCACCCCGAGGTGTACATCATGATCTTGCCGGCGTTCGGCATCATCAGCCAGATCGTGCCGGCCTTCGCGCGCAAGCCGCTGTTCGGCTACAGCTCGATGGTGTACGCGACGGCCTCGATCGCCATCCTGTCGTTCATCGTGTGGGCGCACCACATGTTCACGACTGGTATGCCTGTCACCGGCCAGCTGTTCTTCATGTACGCGACGATGCTGATTGCGGTGCCGACCGGCGTGAAGGTCTTCAACTGGGTGGCCACGATGTGGCGCGGCTCGATGACGTTCGAGACGCCGATGCTGTTCGCCCTGGGCTTCATCTTCGTGTTCTCGATCGGCGGTCTCACGGGCCTGATCCTGGCCGTGGCCCCGATCGACATTCAGCTGCAGGACACCTACTACGTGGTGGCGCACTTCCACTATGTGCTGGTGGCCGGTTCGCTGTTCGCGCTGTTCGCGGGCTTCTACTACTGGGGTCCGAAGTGGTCGGGCTACATGTACAACGAGACGCGCGGCAAGATCCACTTCTGGGGTTCGATGATCACCTTCAACCTCACGTTCTTCCCGATGCACTTCCTGGGCCTGGCCGGCATGCCGCGTCGCTATGCGGACTACCCGCAGCAGTTCGCCGACTTCAACGCAGTCGCGTCGATCGGCGCACTGGGCTTCGGCTTGATGCAGGTGTACTTCTTCTTCTTCGTGGTGCTGCCGTCGTACCGCGGTGGCGAGAAGGCCGCCGACAAGCCGTGGGAGGGCGCAGAAGGCCTGGAGTGGACCGTGCCGTCGCCGGCGCCGTTCCACACCTTTGAAGAACCGCCGCACGTGCATTAATGCCGGCGTCGCGGGGCCGGTCTGTGCCGGCCCCCGACCCTGCGACCTTCCAGACAACGATGTCGAATCCAGAAAAAAGCCCGACGCCCGAGCAACGTGCCAACAACCGCCGGCTCGCGTTCATTCTTGCCACCATTGCGTTGGTTTTCTTTCTGGGTGTGATTTTCAAGCGCGTGGTGTTCGGCGGTTAGCCGAATCGGTGACGAACGCGCGATCTGTCGATCTGTCCCTTGCTGAATCAAGACCACATATGAGCCAGATGCCGGCCCAAGACCGTCAAGACGATCGGACCATCGAACGTGGCCTGAATCGCGCCATGCTCGGCAAGCTGGCCGTGGTGGTCGTGATCATGTTCGGCTTTGGCTACGCGATGGTGCCGCTGTACAAGAAGATCTGCGAGCTCACCAACATCAACGTGCTGAACACCCGAGACGAGGATGGCGGCGCACTGCGCAATTCGCAGGTCGACACGTCGCGCACGATCACGGTGGAGTTCGATTCGAACAGCCAGGGGCCATTCCGCTTCCGCCCGGTCAAAAACAGCATGGAAGTCCACCCGGGCGAGATCAGCCAGATCGTCTACGAGGTGGTGAACAAGGAAGGGCGCACGGTCGAGGCGCAGGCCATCCCGAGTTACGCGCCCAAGCAGGCAACCGAGTTCTTCAAGAAGATCGAGTGTTTCTGCTTCAAGCAGCAGACGCTGACTGCAAACGAATCGCGCGAGATGCCCGTTGTATTTGTGATCGATCCGGAGCTTCCGAAAGACGTGAAGACGATCACCTTGTCCTACACTTTCTTTGAAATCCACGCACCGTCGGCCATTACGCCGGCGATGCCAAGCAAAGGAACGTAAGGACATGGACGACCTCAAGGAAGCGACCAAGCGACGCGCGTCATTCGCACAGACGATGAAGGCGGTGTTCTGGTCCTTCTTCGGGGTGCGCAAGGGGCGCGATCATGACCGTGACATGGCGCAGTTGAATCCTGTGCACGTGATCATCGCTGGCCTGTTGGCGACAGCATTGTTCATCTTTGTGCTGCTGATGATCGTGCGCGCAGTGGTTGGTTCGCAGTAGCAGGTGGAAGGTTGAGGAGACGGCCTGCGCAGCATGGGCCGGGCAACATCGAGTGAATTCTTAAAAAAATAGAGCTGGAGAAAAAGAGATGAGTGCGAATCGAGCGAACGCTCCGTACTACTTCGTGCCTGGGCCGTCGCGGCATCCGATTTCGGCAAGCATCGGCTTGCTGATCGTGCTGCTGAGTTCCGCGGCATGGGTGAACGCGCAGCCGTGGGCGCCGTGGACTTTCTTGGTCGGCCTAGTGTGGTTCCTGTTCGTGTTGCGTTCGTGGTTTGCCGACGCCATCTCCGAATCCGAGGGTGGCAAGTACGGTGATCGCGTGGACGCCTCGTTCCGTTGGTCGATGAGCTGGTTCATCTTCTCGGAAGTGATGTTCTTCGCAGCGTTCTTCGGCGCGCTGTTCTACGCCCGCGAGATCGCCATGCCCTGGCTGGGCGATCTGAACAACAAGCTGCTGTGGCCCGACTTCAATGCCCTGTGGCCGAATACCGGCCCGGCGGGCACGGTCAAGCCGTTCACGACAATGGGCCCGTGGCCGATTCCGACCATCAACACGGCGCTGCTGCTGACCTCGGGTGTGACGCTTACGTGGGCGCACCACGCCCTGCGCGAGGGCAAGCGTACCCAGGTGATCCAGGGTCTGCTGCTGACGATTCTCCTGGGCTTCACGTTCATGGGCTTCCAGGCGTTTGAATACATCCACGCGTATCACGAGCTGAACCTGAAGCTGACGTCCGGTATCTACGGCTCGACGTTCTTCCTGCTGACGGGTTTCCACGGTTTCCACGTGACGATGGGCGCGATCATGCTGTCCGTGGTGCTGGGTCGCGTGATCAAGGGGCACTTCACGCCGGATCATCACTTCGCGTTTGAAGGTGCCGCGTGGTACTGGCACTTTGTGGACGTGGTCTGGCTCGGCCTGTACGTAGTGGTGTACTGGCTGTAAGGCAAGAGTGGATTGGGGCGACGTATTTGTCGCCTCGCGCCTAAGCCGACAAATGCCGCAGACGGGACACCGCTGCGGCGTTTTCGTTTTTCTGGCGTGGGTGAATTACTGGCCGAACTGGATGCCGGTGCTGTGGATCCAGCCCAACCGGTTCGCAACCAGGATGAAGATGAACAGCGCAATCGAGAACCCGACGCGGAACATCAGCGAGCGGACGGTGCGGTTGCTGTTGCCCTTGTCGCGCATCAGGAAGAACAGCGCGGAGGCAAGGCTGCCGAGGATCAGCAGAAACGCGATGGCAACGACGATGCGCATGGAAGGTTGAGAACTTGGAAATGGTTGCCGTGCATTATCTCACCGGGTGGACACGATGACCGCGCGCGTGCCACTGCGCCAGTGGTTTGCGCCGGTGCCGATGCTGGCGGGCGTGCTGCTGATTGTGCTCACGTGTGCGCTCGGGCGGTGGCAGTTGTCGCGTGCGCATGAGCGTATCGACAAGCAGGCGCGCATCGAGGCGCTGCAGAACGCGCCCGTGCAGCGCGTCACTGCGCAACCGGTCGCGGCCGATGCGGTGCTGTACCGGCCGGTGCTGCTGCGCGGCACGTTTGACGTGGCGCATACGGTGCTGCTCGACAACCGCCCGCACATGACCAACGGCGTGTCGCGCGCCGGGTTCGAGGTGCTGATCCCGTTCGTGCTGGAAGGGGCGGGTGGGCCGGAGGGGCGCAATGCGGTGTTGGTCAACCGTGGCTGGCTGCCGCGTGATCCGGTGGACCGCACGCGCATCGCGCCGTACACCACGCCAGCCGGTGAAGTGCAGGTCGAAGGGATTGCGGTGCCACATGCCAGCCGCGTTTTCAACCTGGGGCGGAAGGACGGAGCAGGTGAAGTCGGCCAGCGACTTAGGCAGAATATCGACCTCGACGCTTTTTCGCGCGAAATCGGCTTGCCCCTGCAGCCCTTTGTGGTGGAGCAGCAATCCGACGCGCAAGACGGTCTGGCGCGCGATTGGCCGCGCGCAGACCTAGGCGCCGACCGCAATTATGGTTACGCCTTCCAGTGGTTCGCGATGGCGGCGGCGGTGCTGACCTTGATGGTTGTCTACAGCGTGCGACGCTATCGTCGCTTGGCGGGCCCTTCTGAGCCCGTCTGAATACGAACACGTGTTGCGGCTTAGTGCCGCAGCTGAATGCATTAGGAATCACATGGTGAACCAGGAATCTGCACCGGGCACGCCCGGCACACGCGCCGCGCCCGCCGCTTTGTCCACGGATGCGCGCATCGATGCGCGCACGCGCCGGGGCCGCCTGATGATGCTGTTCCTGCTGCTGGTGTGCGCATCGCCGGTGATTGCGTCGTACCTCGCGTACTACGTCTTCACGCCGGCCGGCGGCAAGGCCGCGTATGGCGCGCTGGTCGAGCCGCAGCGCCCGATCCCGACCGGCCTGATGGTGCAGGACGAGCACGGCGCAGAAGTGCCGCTCGCCAGCCTCAAGGGCAAGTGGTTGATGGTCTCGGTGGACAACAGCGCCTGCGACGACAACTGCGCGCGCAAGCTCTTCACCATGCGCCAACTGCGCATCGGCCAGGGCCCGGACCGCGACCGCATCATCCCCGTATGGCTGGTCACGGATCGCGGCGCGATCGACCCACGCCTGATGAAGGCCTACAACGATGACTACGCCGCCGCTCGCTTCCTGCGCGCGCCTGAACTGCCCAAGGACTGGCTAACCGACGGCAAGACGCCGGCAACCGACCACATCTTCCTGATTGACCCGCTCGGTAACCTGATGATGGTGTTCCCGAAAGACCCGGACCCGAAGAAAGTGCGCGGCGACCTGACGCGGCTGCTCAAGTATTCGCGTATCGGATAAGTCATGCTGCTGCAACTTGCTTCCATCGGCATCCTGATCGCGCTGATTCCGCTGTGCTACGTGCTGGTCAAGGGCGACCGCAACAAGTACCGCAAGCTGGTGTGGATCACGGCGTTCCTGACGCTGGACCTCATCATGTTCGGCAGCTTCACGCGCCTGACCGATTCGGGCCTGGGCTGCCCGGACTGGCCCGGTTGCTACGGCACGTCCAACCCCTTCCACGCGCGGGACGACATTCACGCCGCGCAAACGGCCATGCCGAGTGGCCCGGTCACGTGGATGAAGGCGTGGATTGAGATGACGCACCGCTACTTTGCGATGGCGGTGGGCGTGTTGATCATCACGCTCGTGGTGGTGGCGTGGGTCAAGCGCAAGGAGTTGAGGCAGTCCCCGTGGTACGCCACGGCCGTGCTGGCGCTGGTGTGCGTGCAGGGCGCGTTTGGCGCCTGGACGGTCACGCTCAAGCTTCAGCCATCGATTGTGGTGACGCACCTGCTGCTCGGCATGTCGCTGCTGGCGGCATTGATCTGGCTCGGCTGCAAGAACGATACGCCGCGCTTTGTCGATGGTCGTGGCGCATCGCTGCGGGTGCCGGCGGCGATCGGGCTGGTGTTGCTCGTCGTGCAGATCGCGCTGGGCGGCTGGGTCAGCACCAACTACGCCGTGCTCGCCTGCACCGACTTCCCGCTGTGCAATGGCCAGTGGGTGCCGGCGATGGACTTTGCGCACGGCTTTACGTTCTGGCGTGAGCTTGGCCGTACGGCGGGCGGCGATTTCATTTCGCACGACGCGCTGGTCGCGATCCACTGGACGCACCGCGTGTTCGCTGTCGTCGTGCTGAGCTACCTGGCATGGCTGGGCGTGCGCGCACGTCGCATTGATGGCATTGGTCGTGTGGCCACGGCGCTGCTGATTGTGCTGGCCGTGCAGCTGGCGACCGGCTTGTCGAATATCGTGCTCGGCTGGCCGTTGCTGGCCGCCGTGGCGCACAACGGTGGCGCGGCGGTGCTGCTGTTGCTGATGGTGCGTCTGCATTACCTGATCGGCTTGGCGCAAGAGCGCGCGCCGATCCCTGCGGCCGTGGCCGCCGTTTGATTGATTGTTTATGAATACTGTGGCAACCCCAACAACTTCCACTCAACTCCCCGGCTGGCGACACACTGCATCGCAGTATGCGGCGCTGACCAAGCCGCGCGTCACGCAGCTCGCCGTGTTCTGCGCCGTGATCGGCATGTTCCTGGCCACGCCGGGCATGGTGCCCTGGCCGGTGCTGATCGGCGGCGCGGTCGGCATCTGGTTGTTTGCCGGTGCGGCCTTCGCCATCAACTGCCTGGTCGAACGCAAGATCGACGCAATGATGCGCCGCACGGCGTGGCGCCCCTCGGCCAGCGGCGAGCTGGGCACGCGGCAGATCCTGCTGTTCTCATTGGTGCTGGGCGGCGCGGGCATGTGGACGCTGCACGTGTTCGCCAACGACCTGACGATGTGGCTGACTTTCGCCACCTTCATCGGCTATGCCATCATCTACACGCTGCTGCTCAAGCCGGCCACGCCGCAGAACATCGTGATCGGCGGACTGTCGGGCGCGATGCCGCCGGCGCTGGGCTGGGCAGCTGTCGCCAACAGCGTGCCGGCCGAGGCGTGGATCCTGGTACTGATCATCTTCACCTGGACGCCCCCGCATTTCTGGGCGCTCGCGCTGTACCGCCGTGCCGACTACGCCAAGTCCGGCCTGCCGATGCTGCCGATCACCCACGGCGAGAAATACACGCTGCTGCACATCCTGCTGTACACGCTCATCATGATTGCCGCGACCATCCTGCCGTTCGTGTACGGCATGAGCGGCTATATCTATC
Organism: Ralstonia sp. AU12-08; assembly: GCF_000442475.1. Taxonomy (NCBI): domain Bacteria; kingdom Pseudomonadati; phylum Pseudomonadota; class Betaproteobacteria; order Burkholderiales; family Burkholderiaceae; genus Ralstonia; species Ralstonia sp. AU12-08. The sequence goes on from NZ_ASZV01000044.1 coordinate 25,702, forward strand.
TGGTGACGGCGCTGGTGCTGGGCGGCGGCTTCCTCGCCTACGCGTGGCGCATGTACCGCAACTATTCTGACGCGCTGGCGCAGAAGACCTTCCGCTACTCGATCATCTATCTGTCGATCCTGTTTGCGGCGCTGCTGGTGGATCACTACTTCAAGTTCGGGCCTACGTTCACCCAAGGCGCGGCGCTGTGACGCACGGGGCTGCCGGCGAGCGCGTGCAGTTGGCGCTACGCTAGCAGCCTCTCCCCAAGACGATGACCATGCTCTCTTTCCGACACTTTCGCGCCGTTCTGTTTGCCGCATTGGCCGCCACCGTGCTGGCGCTGACGGCTTGCAGCGACAAGCCTGCCTTCACGAACCTCGACATCACCGGTGCGAAGAGTTTCGGCAAGGATTTCTCGCTGACCGACCACACCGGCAAGCGCCGCACGCTGGCGGACTTTCGCGGCAAGGTCGTCGTGATGTTCTTCGGCTACACGCATTGCCCGGATGTGTGCCCGACCACGCTGGCCGAACTGCGCGGCGTGATGGACACCCTCGGCAAGGATGCCGACCGCGTGCAGGTGCTGTTCGTCACTGTCGACCCCGAGCGCGATACGCAAGACCTGTTGGCCAAGTACGTGCCCGCGTTCGACCCGCGCTTCATTGGCCTGCGTCCGGCCGACGAGGCGGAGCTGAAGAAGGTCGCGTCCGACTTCAAGGTGTTCTACAGCAAGGTGCCGGGCAGCAAGCCTGACAACTACACGATGGATCACACCGCCGGCAGCTACATGTTCGACACGAAGGGCAATCTGCGTCTGTTCATCAAGCATGGTCAGGGTCCTGAGCCGATCGCACACGATGTCAAACTGCTGCTGAACGAGTGATCGCGTAACCCGCGCCCAAAAGAAAAGCCCGCCAATGTTGGCGGGCTTTTCTTTGTGAGAAGCGCAGCTTAGGCAAACGCCTGCAGCGCACCCTTCATCTTCTTCATCGCGGCCGATTCGATCTGGCGGATGCGCTCGGCCGACACGCCAAACTCGTCAGCCAGCTCGTGCAGCGTGGCGCCGCCCGATCCGTCGTCGTTCACGTTCAGCCAGCGGGCTTCGATGATGCGGCGGCTGCGGTCGTCCAGCTTGGCCAGCGCCGTTTCGATGCCTTCGCTTTGCAGGCGATCCTGGCTGCGCGACTCGATCACGCGGGTCGGCTCGTTGTGCGTGTCCGCCAGGTAGGCGATCGGGGCGAAGGATTCCTCGCCGTCGTCCATCTGGCCTTCCAGCGCAATGTCGCCGCCCGAGAGGCGCGTTTCCATCTCGCGCACTTCGGCGCCCTTGACGTTGAGTTCGGCCGCTACAGCGCTGATCTCGTCCGGCGAGAAAGTCGCCTGCGCATCCTGCTTATGGCTGCGCAGATTGAAGAACAGCTTGCGTTGGGCCTTGGTGGTCGCCACCTTGACCATGCGCCAGTTCTTCAGGATGTACTCGTGCATCTCGGCCTTGATCCAGTGCATCGCGTACGAGACGAGACGCACACCCTGATCCGGGTCGAAGCGCTTGACGGCCTTCATCAGGCCGATGTTGCCTTCCTGGATCAGGTCGGCATGCGGCAGGCCGTAGCCGAGGTACTGGCGGGCGATGGACACCACGAGGCGCAGGTGCGAGAGCACCAGACGGCGCGCCGAATCGAGATCGTCGTTGTCGCGGTACTCGCGGGCCAGACGTTGTTCTTCTTCGGCCGACAGCATCGGCACCCGGTTGACGCTCTGGATATAGGCGTCGATGTTGCCGAGGTTGCCGGGGAAGGCCAGTGCCCACGCGTTGCCCGAAGACTGCTGCGCGGCGATGGGAGAGACGGTATTCACGGGAATGACTGCGTTCACTCAGGACTCCTGTCGAAATCCAGTGGAAGTTTGGAAAAGCATCTTAGCACTCCAACCGGAAGAGTGCTAATAGGACATTTTGTGCTAGTTGATAGTTCCCGTAAATCAGATGATTGGCCTCAATAGGGTGACGATTGCGCCGCAGCAAAAGTGGCCGCGCACCCAGTCATAGACCACCATTGGCAGCGTCAGTTCTCGGTTATGCCGCCGTGTTGCGCCCGCGTGACTTGGCCCAATAAAGTGCACGGTCCGCTTCACGCAAAACCACGTCGGGATCACTGATATCCGGTGCTGGGCACGCCACCCCGATGCTCGCCGTCACATGCAGCGACGCACCGCCGCGCAGGAGGATCGGCGGGCGAACCGCACTCACCACCTTGTGTGCGGTGTGCAGCGCATCATCCGGGGCGTCGATCGGGTCCAGGAGGATGACGAATTCGTCACCTGCGAGACGGGCGACGGTGTCCGTGCGGCGGACGGCCTGCTGCAGGCGGCGGGCGACTTCCACCAGCACCGCATCCCCCGCGGCGTGGCCGTAGGTGTCGTTGATGTGCTTGAAGTGATCCACGTCCAGGTACAGCACGCCCATGGGAGCAGGCTGGCGCTGGCGGCGCTCCAGCGCGGTGCGCAGGCGCTCGTAGAGTTCGTAGCGATTGGCCAGGCCGGTGAGCGCATCGAAGCGGGCCATGCGCGAGAGCTCCATTTCGCTGCGCTTGGCCTCGGTCACGTCCTGCACGAAGGCGTAGAAGCCGCAGCGCTCGGCGCTGCAATCGCAATCCGCCGCATCCGGAACGAGCTGGCCACGCAGATAGCGCGTGCGGTGGCGCGGGCTGCCGGCGTGCGGCTTCTCATACCATGGCGCGTTGATCTCGAACTCGACCGTCTCGCCCCGCACCGCGCGGGTCAGATACGGCGCCAGCAGCGCATAGGTGCCCGGCGTGAAGACGTCCTGCGCCGGCTGGCCGCAGACCTCCTCGGGCGTGCGCTGCAGCCAGCGTGCGTGGGTGACGTTGCAGAAGGTGAAGATGCCGTCGGCGTTGATGTGCGAGACCAGCAGCGGGGCGTTGTCGAGCACCAGTGTGAGCGCGCGTTCGCTGCGGGCGAGGGCGATTTCGGCTGTGGTGCGCGCGGTCAGATCCTGCAGCACCGAGAAGTAGCCACGCAGCGTGCCGCGGTCATCGTAGTCGGGGTAGTAATGGCCGCTCAGGTAGCGCGGCTTGCCGGTGCGCAGCGAGGTGATGTCGAACTGCACCGGATAGCCAGCCAGCACCTCGGTCATGTAGGGCAGCAGCGTGCGGTAGTCCTCGGGCGTGTAGATCTCGCTGACGTGGCGGTCGATCATCTCGTCCTGCGTGCGGCCAAATGCCTCCAGCAGCGTGCGGCTGGCAAAGCGGACGACGCCGTCAGGATCGACATAGCTGAGCTGCGCGGGCACGTTGTCGGCCACCAGGCGCAGTTGCTCGCGGCTGGCGCGCAGAGCGTCGCGCCGGCGCTCCAGGCTCTCGTTGGCGATGCGCAGGGCGCGCTCAGACGCCGCCAGCCGGTTGGCAAACGGCCGCACCGTCAGCCGGATGGCCGCCACGCTGCCGATGATCCCGCACAGCATGAGCGCCGCCAGCCGCTCGAACTGGGCGCGCATGGGCGCATACAGCTCGGCGCTGGAGATCTTGCTGATCAACGCCAGGCCCGTGTAGCCGATGGGCATATAGCTGAGCGAGGTCGGCACGCCATGAATATCGCGCCATTGGCCGTAGCCCGACTGGCCCGCCAGCGCCAAGCGCGAGGGCAGCGTCCGCTGTTCGATGGTCTGCCTCGGCAACTCGAAGATGTGCGCATCGAAGCGCTGCGGAAACGACATCGCACGGCCGGCCGCATCGAGCCCCGACATGGCCAGCGTTTCCGTTGCGCCTGCATCGGGCAGGGTGGTGTAGCGGGCAGTCATGTGGGCCAGCGGCTGCTCGGCAACCAGCCAGCCGACCTGTACGCCGTCCACCAGGACCGGCGTTTCGGTGCGCATGGCAAAACCGTGGTTCCACTGCAGCGTGACGCGCTCAGGCGCTAGGCCAGCGTGCAATGCAATCGCCAGTTCCGGGTGCGACACCTCGGTGCCAAGGCTGATGACGCCCTCGCCGGCCAGCGTGCGCAGTTGCAGGTATGAGTAGCCCTGCTCGCGATAGGCCGCCAGCGCACGCTCGCCGTGCAGACGGGCCGCGTTGTCGGTGGGATGGCGCAGCGCCTCCTGGATGGGTGTGGCGGTAGCTACCAGCCGCGGGCTCTCCGCGTGCATCGCCAGCACCTGGTCAAACTCTTCGGCATAGCTCGACAGCGCGCGCGTTCGCGTGTTGCCGAATGCCACGCTGGCGCTATCGACCTGGATGATGAAGGCCGTGACGGTAGCGCCCAGGCCCGCCAGCACCACGCAGCCGCCGCTGATCCAGACGAGGGTGTCCTCTGGCGACAGCCGGATGTGGAACAGGCGCGGATACCGGGCTAGTGCCGCACACAGCACGCCCGCCACCACGAGCAGCGTGCAGCCGGCCGCCACGTCGGAGGCGCGCCAATGCAGCCAGGCCGGGTATAGATACTCCAGTGCCATCGCGCGGCCAAGCAGGTCTCCAACGCAGAGCAGGACCGACACGCCTAGCAACGCGAACAGCCACTGCGCGCGATGCGTCTGCCGTGCGGTCGGGACAAGACACAGCGCGCCCGCGCCCGTGGCCAGCGCCAGGGCGTGGCTCGGGTGCATACCGCCGATCCAGCCCGTCAGCCAGTCGCGCTCCAGCCAGACGTGCACGTCAGGAAAATCGAACGCCACGGGCCAGCCGCTCACCACCTCCACCAGGCGCAGCGTGCACAGCACGGCCACCGCACCACCGGCCAGGCACGCAGCCCGATCCGCCCAGCGCGCACTGGGCCGCAGCGCGCCGACCACCAGCGCGGCGAGGCCTGCACCCAGCAGCACGAGGTTCAGCCCCGTTGCAAAGACGATCACCAAGTGGTCGCTGCCGATCTTCACGCCGCGCGGCCAATGCAGCAGCCAGCTGACCATGACGGTCAGCCCAATCAGCGCGAGAACAGCGCCAATGCCGCCAGCTATGGCGACAAGCAGGCGGCGAGAAACCATGCGGTCGATCTGTCAGTGGGGCCCGAAGTGGGGCAGGTTCGGACGAACGTGCCCCAACCGGGAAATCGGCGCAAACGCGCGCTGCTTGAGCGTTTGTAGGGGCAAATTGCCCCACCCCCGACGACATGGGGGAGTCGCTCACCAGAAATGCGATGTGTACCGCACCCCGTGTGACGTCATGTAACTTCGCTACACTCCCCGGGTACCGTCACACCCGCCGTCGAACCGCACCCAGGAGCCGTCATGACCATCGTCGTCAGCAAAGACACCGAAGGCCTGTTCCGTCACAAAGTCACCTTTCCCGAAGGCGTCACGTTCTATACCGACGTCCCCAAGCCCACCGGCGAGGGCAGCGCACCCGACCCGCACGCCTACTTCGACGCCGCACTGGCGAGCTGCAAGGCGCTGACCGTCACGCTTTACGCCCGGCAGCGCAAATATCCGCTGGACTCCATCGACGTGGCTGTCGAGCATGACGGCAGCCAGGAGCGCCAGGGCCGCTACAAGCTGCGCACCGTGCTGACCCTGCACGGCGACCTGACCGACGAGCAGCGCGCCGACCTGCTGCGCGTGGCCGGCAAGTGCCCGATCCACAAGCTGATGACCGAAGTCGAGATCAGCGTCGACACCGAACTGGCCGCACGCGCCTGAAACGCCGAGGAACGCTCACCATGACATCCATTCAGCACATCATCGGCCCGCACGTACGCGACTTGGGCGGCTTCTCGGTCAAGCGCGTGCTGCCCTCGGCGGCGCGCCAGACGGTCGGCCCGTTCATCTTCTTCGATCACATGGGGCCGGTGGACTTCCCGCCCGGCGAGGGCGTCGACGTGCGCCCGCACCCGCACATCGGCCTGGCCACCGTCACCTACCTGTTTGACGGCAGCATGGTCCACCGTGACAGCCTAGGCAGCGTGCAGACCATCGTCCCCGGTGATGTGAACTGGATGACCGCCGGCAACGGCATCGCCCATTCCGAACGCTCGACACCCGAGGCGCGTGAGAAGGGCGCCCGCCTGCACGGCATCCAGACCTGGGTGGCGCTGCCGAAGGATCAGGAAAAGGTTGAGCCGAGCTTTGCGCACCATGGCGCCGACACGCTGCCCAAGCTCGACTGCCCCGGCGTGCAGGGCGTGGTCATCGCAGGGGATGCGTTTGGGCTGACGTCGCCCGTGAAGGTGAACTCGCGCACGTTGTATGTGGCGCTGGAACTGGCAGCGGGGGCATCGCTGGTGATCCCGCCCGAGCATGAAGACCGCGGTCTGTATCTCGTCGACGGCGCCGTCACGATCGACGGCGAGGCGCTCGACCTGCAGCATCTGGCCGTGCTCGAACCCGGCGGCGACGTGACGCTCACCGCGCAGGTGTCGTCACGCGTGATGCTGCTGGGCGGCGAGCCGACCGACGGCCACCGCCACATCTACTGGAACTTCGTCGCCAGCGACCGCGCTGACATTGAAGACGCTAAGCAGCGTTGGGAGAACGACGCCTTCGCCCACGTGCCCGGCGAGACGGAGCGCATTCCGCTGCCGTCCAAGTAAGACACGCTGATCAGGCAGGCTGCGCGGGCCGTGCGCAACGCACGATGGCGCGCACCTGCTTGGCAATCGGCTCTGGCAGGGGCTGCTTGCCGTCGAGCACCGCTTCAATCCATCGCGCCGTTGCTGCCACATCGGTGCCCGCCGGCAACTCGGGCGGCGTATCGCTCGATCCTTCCACCGCTTCGATCACTGTTTCGTGTGTACCCGCGTGTGCCCCATCACGCAGCCATTCCACCGCGCTGCCGCGCCGCGCATCGGCCACCGCCTCGCCCTCGGTGCCGCGTGCCAGCAGCACGTTGGCCGGGTGACGCAGGAAGTAATCGGTGAGTGTGTCGCGGTACTCGGGGTGGGTGTAGCTGACCAGACGCAGTGCTTCGTGCGGCGCGTGGTTGCCGATCGGCTGCAGCATCTTCACCACCGTGTGTGCGGAATTGCGCAGGCCGACGATCTCGCGCTTGTCCAGCAGCGTTGCCAGCTCCGGTGAGAGCACATCGATTGGTACGTAGGCCAGCCGGTCGTTCTCCAGCCGCTCGCGCGCTTCGTCCATGTTTTCGCAGATGGGCCAGCCGAGTGCCTCGAACAGCGTGGCCGTGGTGATGCGGCCGTCGAAGCGGCGGATGCCGTGCACCAGCACCGGCACGCCTTCACGTGCCAGCAGCTTGGCCAGCAGGGGCACCAAGTTGGGCTGGCGGCGGGCGCCGTTGTAGCTGGGGATGACCACTGGCAGTGCGTGTTCCGGCGTGTCGGGCGCGGGCAGTGGCCGGCAGTGGGCGTGGGTGGCTTCCAGCATGCCATCCAGCTCTTCCGGGGTTTCGCCCTTGATGCGGTAGGCCATGAGGATGGCGCCGAGTTGGATCTCGGCCACGCGGCCTTCGAGCATGGCGGTGAAGAGGGCTCGCGCATCGTGCTTGACAAGGGCGCGGGCGCCGTCTGCGCCGCGGCCGATTTCCTTGATGAACTTGGTTGCTGGGAAGGGGCCGTTAGCGGCGGCTTCTTCTGCGGCGTTGTCGGGGAGGATGGGGGGAGCGGGCATGGGGGTGGTGCGGTGGTATTGGTGTGGGGTTGATCATAGCGCTGTGGATTGCGCTGGCGCCACGGTAGGGTTTGGTTTGTTTCTGTGCTGTTGGTGCATCCCTTGT
>NZ_ASZV01000045.1:0-49098 GCF_000442475.1 Ralstonia sp. AU12-08
AGTCGGCCCCGGCAGGGGGCGAAAGGGAGGCCAACCACCAACATCAAAACCGAAAACCAAACACAAAAAACTCAAGCCGCTTCCGCCACCGGGTGCCGCTGCTTCCGATACAAGAAATCCAAAACAGCCGTCCGACAGGCGTGATAAGTCGGATCCTCCGCCAACGCCATCCGATCCCGCGGCCGCGGCAAATCCACCGTCAGCACCTCGCCAATGGTGGCAGCCGGGCCATTCGTCATCATCACGATGCGGTCCGCCAACAAGACAGCCTCATCCACATCATGGGTGACCATCGCTACCGTGCTACCGGTAGCAGCAACGATCTTCAGCAGCTCATCCTGCAAATGCGCCCGCGTCAGCGCATCCAGCGCCCCAAACGGCTCATCCATCAGCAGCACCTTCGGTTCCATGGACAGCGCCCGCGCAATCCCCACCCGCTGCTTCATCCCCCCAGAAATCTCATGCGGATGCTTTTGCTCGGCATGCGTCAGCCCCACCAGTGCCAGCGCAGCATGCGTGCGCTCACGCAACTGCACCTTCGTCTCGGTCTTGCCAAACACCCGCTCCACCGCCAGGTACACGTTGTCAAAGCACGTGAGCCACGGCAGCAGCGAATGGTTCTGAAACACCACCGCCCGATCCGGCCCCGGCCCCGCAATCTCACGCTCCGCCAGGATCAGCCCACCCGTCGTCGGCCGCGTGAGGCCGGCAATCAAATTCAGCAGCGTGGATTTGCCACAGCCCGAGTGCCCAATCAACGCAATGCATTCACCACGCGCGACGGTGAGGTCGATATCGCGCAGGGCAACGAACGCACCCTTCTTGGTCTTGAACGTCTGCCCGACGTTTTCAATGCGCAGGAATTTTTCGCTCATGGTCGCCCCTCTCAAACTGCGTCGTATGAGAACCGCCGCGCAATCGCCAGCAGCGCATGCTCCAGCAGCAAGCCCACGACCCCGATCACAAAGATGGCGATGACGATGTGCTCGACCTTCAGGTTGTTCCACTCATCCCACAGCCAGAAGCCGATGCCGACACCGCCGGTGAGCATCTCCGCTGCCACGATCACCAGCCACGCCGTGCCGATGGAGAGCCGCACGCCCGTCAGCATGTACGGCAGCACCGCCGGAAACAGCACGCGCGTGAACACCTTCCACTCCGACAGGTTCAGCACGCGCGCCACGTTCAGGTAATCCTGCGGCACGCGCGTCACGCCCACGGCGGTGTTGATGACCATCGGCCAGATCGAGCAGATGAAGATCGCCCAGATGGCCGCCGGATTGGCAGACTTGAACAACAGCAGCCCGATCGGCAGCCACGCCAGCGGCGACACCGGCCGCAGCAGGCTGATGATGGGCGAAGCCATCGCATTCAAAAACGCAAAGCGCCCGATCAGGAAGCCCGCCGGAATGCCGATGACCGCCGCCATCCCAAAGCCCGCACCCACCCGCGCCAGCGACGCCAGCACGTTCCAGCCCACACCCTGGTCATTCGGGCCATTGCGGTAGAACGGATCAGCGAAGAGCGCGACGGCGGCTTTCCACGTGACAGCCGGTGTCGGCAACGCAGGGATGGCCGTGGCGATGCCCTGCCACGCCAGCACGAAGATCACCAGGCCCAGCACCGGCGGAAAGCTGCGCACCACGGCGGCCACAAACCAGTCGCGCAATGCGATGCGACGCGTGGGGACAGCGGCGTCGGACTGCACGCCGGACAACGTTTTGACGAGCGTGTTCATGTCGGGCTCCATCGATGTGAAGGACCGCAATCAGGGAGGGCAGGCGTCAGGCTTTCAGCTTGAAGCCGTCGGCATAGGCTGCGGGGTTCTTCGCATCCCACACCACGCCATCGATCAGCTTGGCGGTACGCATGTCGCTCTTCGGCAAGGGCGTGCCGGTGGCGGCCGCCGCCTGCTTGAAGATGTCGATGCGGTTGACCTGCCTGGCGACCGCCGCGTAATCCGGATGCGTCTTCAACAGCCCCCAGCGCTTCTGCTGCGTGAGGAACCACATGCCGTCCGACAGGTACGGAAAGTTGACCGCGCCATCGTGATAGAAGCGCATCGGGTCCGGGTCGTCCCACGTCTTGCCGATGCCGTTCGTGTAGCGGCCCAGCATGCGGTCCAGGATGATGTCCATGTCGGTGTTCACGTAGGACTTGGCGGCGATGGTCTCGGCCGTCTTGCGACGGTTCGATGCCGACGCATCGATGAACTTGCCTGCCTCCAGCACCGCAGCCGTCAGTGCGCGTGCCGTGTTCGGATACTTCTGCACGAACTCCGCCGTGGTGCCGAGCACCTTCTCCGGGTGGTCCTTCCAGATGGCCTGCGTGGTCTCGGCGGTAAAGCCGATGTTGTCGGCAATCGCGCGGGCGCCCCACGGCTCGCCCACACAATAGCCGTCCATGTTGCCCACGCGCATGTTGGCAACCATCTGCGGCGGCGGCACGGTGATGGCCTTCGCGTCCTGCAGCGGATGGATGCCGTGCGCGGCCAGCCAGTAGTACAGCCACATCGCGTGCGTGCCGGTCGGGAAGGTCTGTGCGAAGACGTACTCGCGCTTGTCCCTCGCCATTACGGCCTTGAGCGATGCGCCGTCTTTGACGCCCGCTTCCTTGAGCTTGTTCGACAGCGTGATGGCTTGGCCGTTGTTGTTGAGCGTCATCAGCACGGCCATGTCTTTCTTCGGGCCGCCAATGCCGAGCTGCACGCCACAGATCAACCCGTAGAGCACGTGCGCCGCATCCAGGTCGCCCGACACCAGCTTGTCGCGCACGCCGGCCCACGAGGCTTCCTTGGACGGCGTGATCTTGATGCCGTACTTCTTGTCGATGCCCAGCGTGGAGGCCATCACCACCGACGCGCAGTCGGTCAGCGGAATGAAGCCCACCTTCAACTCGGTCTTCTCGGGCGCATCGGAGCCAGCGGCCCAGGCACCAGCACGCACCAGCGGATCGATCAATGCCACGGCACTGCCTCCTGCAATCGTCGCTGCAGCCTTGATGACGCTGCGGCGCTTCGGGTTGATCGGGTTGACGACGGGGTCAGTCTTGTCTGGCGCGGCCATCCATGGCTCCAAGGAAAGAAAAAGGCGTCTCGATGCGCGGCCACGTCCCTCCATGATGGGGAGCGCGTTTGCCGTGCATCGAGACGCCGTTGTCTCGCGCCGATACCCACGTTGGCATCGGCTTCGGGGTGACCCTTGCAAGGGGTATGCCAACGTGGTTGGTGCATCTCTTGTTTCATCCCCTGCCGGGGCTGACCTACTTTCTTTGTCTTGCCAAAGAAAGTAGGCAAAGAAAGGCGCGCCCGAGATGGCGAAAGCCTCCTTGAATTTCCGTAACCGGGCGGAGGCGGGGAAAACTCGCTGCGCTCAAACAGTTCTCCGCCTTTCTTCCGCCCGCTTACGAAAATTCAAGGCGCCATCAAGGGCAGAAACGGCCAAACCGTCTAGAGATTGGTGTGAGCGCTGCGGTTGGGTGTGGCGCGAGGCTGGTGCGTTTCCGGCGCCGGAGTTGTGCGGCGCACCAAAACTGGGCGGCGCCCGGTGGTCTCAGCCGGCCATCACGTCAATCACACGCTGGGCGGCTTCGACCAGCTTGATATTGCGGTCCATCGCCATCTTGCGCAGGCGCTTGAAGGCCTCGTCTTCCGACAGGTTCATCTGTTTCATCAGCAGCCCCTTGGCGCGCTCGAGCACCTTGCGCTCGGCCAGCTGGGTCTTGGCGGTATCCAGTTCGGCGCGCAGTTCGCGCTCGTGTTCGAAGCGGGCGTAGGCCACGTCCAGCACGGCCTTGACGCGCGTGGGCTTGATGCCGTCGACGATGTAGGCGGTGATGCCCGCGGCGAACGCCGATTTGATGCGCGCCGCGTCATCGTTGTCGGTGAACAGCACGATGGGGCGCGGCGCATGCTGGGTGGCCACGCAGACGTGCTCGATGGTGTCCCGCGCGGCCGATTCCGACGCAACGATCACCATGTCGGGCTGCGTCTGGGCGATGCGGTCGGGCAGGGTGAGGTCGGCGTCGGCCAGACCCACGTCGATGAAGCCGGCCTCGGCCAGGCCCGCACGGATCAGCTCCAGGTTGATCTGTTCGGCATCCAACGGATCGCGCACCAGCAGCACGCGCATCGGCGCGGCCGGGTGAGGCGCGGCGGGCGAGGCGGGTGGGGTGGGCGGTTTCGCTTGCATGGTGCAAAGTGGGGCGTTGTGCACGGCGGTTACGCAAGAACCGCGCCGGGCCGGTGCGGGTGTATGCTCGCAGCTCGGTCGCCGGGGGGCGGTGGCCGTGTCCCGTCTGTTTATTCAAGCGAGTTTCCAGGAGATCCGCATGACCGAATTTGTCGTCACCCCGCCCACCGTCAATGGCATTCCCGTGCGTGGCGGGCAAGGCCAGTTTCCGGTGCGCCGCGTGTACTGCGTCGGCCGCAACTACGCCGCCCATGCCCGCGAGATGGGTTCCGACCCCGACCGCGAACCGCCGTTCTTCTTCTGCAAGCCGGCCGATGCCGTGCGCTACATCCCCGATGGCGAGACCGGCCAGTTCGTCTACCCCACTGAAACTCGCGACTGCCACTACGAGATCGAACTCGTGGTCGCCATCGGTACGGGCGGCCGCGACATCGCCGTGGAAACCGCAGCCAATCACATCTACGGCTACGCCATCGGCCTGGACATGACGCGCCGCGACCTGCAGAACGCTGCCAAGAAGGGCGGCCGCCCGTGGGAAACCGGCAAGGCGTTCGACGGCTCGGCGCCCATCGGTCCGATCATTCCCGTGAAGGACGTCGGCCATCCGGACAAGGGCGCGATCACGCTGTCGGTCAACGGCAAGGAACATCAGCGCGGGGATCTGTCGGACCTGATCTGGTCGGTGCCGGAAACCATTGCGTACCTCTCGCGCCTGTTCGAGCTGCGTCCCGGCGATCTGATCTACACCGGCACGCCCGAAGGCGTCGGCCCGGTGGTGGTCGGTGACCTGATGGTCGGCAAGATCGACGGTGTGGGCGAGCTGCACGTAAAGGTCATCTGAGCAGAGAGCCGCAAGCCATGTCGATCAAGCTTTACAACTACTTCCGCAGCTCGGCGTCGTTCCGTGTGCGCATCGCGCTGGAGATCAAGGGCCTGCCGTACGACTACGCGCCGGTGCACCTGCTCAAGGGCGAGCAACTGGCGCCCGACTTCGTGAAGCTGAACCCCGATGCGCTGGTGCCCGTGTTGTGCGACGGCACCGATGTGCTGAACCAGTCGCTGGCGATTGTCGAGTACCTGGAAGAGACGCATCCCGAACCCACGCTGCTGCCGGGCTCGCCCAGCAACCGTGCGCACATCCGCGCGATTGCACTGGCGATTGCTTGCGAGATCCATCCGCTCAACAACCCGCGCGTGCTCAAGTACCTGAAGAACACGTTCAACGTGGAGGAGGAAGCGCGCAACGACTGGTATCGCCACTGGGTGAAGCTGGGGTTCGCGGCGCTGGAGACGCGGCTGTCGCAATCGCCGCTCACGGGTGCCTACTGCGTGGGCGATACGCCAACGCTGGCGGACGTGTGCCTCGTGCCGCAGGTGTTCAACGGCAAGCGCTTTGATGTGGCGGTGGAGGAATATCCGACGCTGGCGCGCATTTTTGAACACTGCATGGCGCAGGCGGCGTTTCAGAGGGCGGCACCGGCGGCGCAGCCGGATGCGGCTTCTGCGTGATCGGCAGCGTTCCTGCGCAAAACAAACGCCCTGACTGGATCAGGGCGTTTCCATGTTGAAGCGTTGCGCGCGAGGGCAATCAGCCCAGCAGGGCGTCCGCAAACTCCCGCGCCGAGAACGGCTGCAAGTCCTCCACCTGCTCCCCCACGCCGATGAAGTACACCGGCACCGGCCGCTGCCGCGCAATCGCGGCCAGGATACCGCCCTTGGCGGTGCCATCCAGCTTGGTGACGATCAGGCCGGTTAGACCGAGCGCCTCATCAAACGCTTTCACTTGCGCCAGTGCGTTCTGGCCCGTGTTGCCGTCAATCACCAGCAGCGTTTCGTGCGGTGCCGTGGCCATGGCCTTGGCGGTCACGCGGCGCACCTTCTTGAGCTCTTCCATCAGGTGCAACTGCGTTGGCAGGCGGCCAGCGGTGTCGGCCATGACGATGTCGATGCCGCGCGCGCGCGCTGCGTTCACGGCGTCGAAGATCACCGCGGCCGGGTCGCCCGATTCCTGTGCCACCACCGTCACGTTGTTGCGCTGGCCCCAGACCACGAGCTGCTCGCGCGCGGCGGCGCGGAAGGTGTCGCCCGCGGCCAGCAGCACCGATTGGCCGTAGGTCTGGAAGTGCTTGCACAGCTTGCCGATGCTGGTGGTCTTGCCGGCGCCGTTCACGCCCGCAATCATGATCACCATCGGCTGCTCGCGGCCGAGCACCATGGTTTTTTCAAGCGGGTGCAGCAGCTCGACCAGCAGGTCACGCAGGGCGGTCTTCACGCCTTCGGCGGTTTCGATGCGGTTGGCCTTGATACGGCGGCGCAATTCGCCCAGCAGGTATTCAGTGGCGTCGACGCCGGCATCGGCCATCAGCAGCGCGGTTTCGAGCTCTTCGAACAGCGCCTCGTCCACCTTTACGCCCACGAACAGCGTCGTCAGGTTCTTGCTCGTCTTCGACAGGCCCGAGCGCAGGCGCGACATCCAGCCCTTGCGGGCCTGTTCGACCACGGGCGGCGTCGGCACGGTTTCGATGTCGTCAGCCTGCATGTCGAGCGTGGCAGGCTCGGCGGGCGAGTCCGGTACCGCCACCGCCACGGGGGCCGGCGCAGCAACAGGGGCCGGCGCAGGGGTAGGTGCGGGTACCGGGGCGACAACCGCAGCGGGTGCAGGCGCGGGGGCGGGGATCACAGCCGGGGCAGGTACCGGGGCCTGAACGGCTTCGGGTACGGCAGCGGGTGCAGCTACCGGTGTCGGTTCGGCAGCCGGTTGCGGCTCTGCCTTGCGCTTCTTCCAGAAACTAAACATCGTAAAAGGCAGTCTATTCGCCGTTAGAATCAAGCGTCGAATTTTATCAGACGGCCCTTATGCGCTCTTCCATGCGAAACGTCTCAAGCCGGACCCGCCCGGGTGCTAGGCAATTGGCAGCGATGGTCTCAGGAATCGCCTTGGCGGCGGGCCTGCTGGCCGGCCCGGTTGGTGCGCAGGAACGGGCGGCTGCACCGGTGCACCCGGCTGCCGCTGTTGCCGGCGCCAAAGTTGGTGCTAGCCAGTCCGATACGCACGAATACAAGCTCTCCAATGGCCTGCGCCTGATTGTTAAGGAAGACCACCGCGCGCCCACCGTGGCGCACATGGTCTGGTACCGCGCCGGCAGCATCGACGAGCACAACGGCACCACGGGCGTGGCCCACATGCTTGAACACATGATGTTCAAGGGCACCAAGAATGTCGGCCCTGGCGAGTTCTCCCGCCGCGTGGCGGCGATGGGTGGCCGCGAGAACGCCATGACCACGCGCGACTTCACGATGTACTACCAGCAGATCGAGAAGTCGCACCTGGGCGATGTGATGAAGCTCGAAGCCGATCGCATGGCCAATCTCCAGCTCACCGACAAGGAGTTCAAGCCGGAGATGAACGTGGTGAAGGAAGAGCGCCGCATGCGCATCGACGACTCCGCCCGTTCGACCGTCTATGAGCAGATGCTGGCGGTGCTGTTCAACGCCGCGCCGTATCGCAACCCGACCATCGGCTGGCCGGGCGATCTCGACACGATGACGGTGCAGGACGCGCAGGACTGGTACCACGCCTGGTACACGCCCAACAACGTCACCGTGATCGTCGCGGGCGATGTGAACCCCGACGAGGCCCTCCGCCTTGCGGAGCGCACCTACGGCAAGCTCAAGCCGCACGCGCTGCCACGCCGCTACGCGCAGGAAGAACCCAAGCAGATTGGCGTCAAGCGCATCTGGGTGAAGGCCCCGGCCGAGAACCCCTACGTGGTGCTGGCTTACAAGGTGCCGGCGCTCAGGGATGTGGAGAAGGATGTCGACCCGTACGCGCTCGAAGTGCTTTCCGCCGTGCTGGATGGCTATGACAATGCGCGCCTGTCGAGCCAGCTCGTCAAGGGCGAAAAGCGCATCGCCGACGACGTCAACGCCGGCTACGACGGCCTGAACCGCGGCCCCTCGATCTTCATCATGGACGGCACCCCCGCCGACGGCCACACCACCGCCGAGATCGAGCAGGCCCTGCGCGCGCAGATCGACCGCATTGCCAAGGAAGGCGTGACCGATGCCGAGTTGAAGCGCGTCAAGGCGCAGGTCGTGGCCGGGCAGATCTACAAGCGCGACTCGGTGTTCGGCCAGGGCATGGAGATCGGCATGACCGAGATGAGCGGCCTGTCGTGGCGCTCGATCGACCGCCAGCTTGAGAAGATCAAGGCGGTCACGTCGGCGCAGATCCAGCAGGTCGCCAAGACGTACTTCAGTGAAGACAACCTCGTCGTCGCTACGCTGCTGCCGCAACCGATCGATCCCAACAAACCGGCGCGCAAGCCTGTTCCCGGCATGCGCGAAGAAGGAGGGCTGCGTTGATGCACCCCATTACACGACGGATGTCCCTGACCCTGAAGACGGCGCTGGTCGCCATCGTTGCAACGGCGGCGCAAGGCGCGCTGGCCGCGCTGCCCATCGAACACTGGACGGCCCCCACCGGCGCGCGCGTGTTCTTCGTGCCGAGCCCGTCGATCCCGATGCTCGACATCAACCTCGACGTGGATGCGGGCTCGCGCTATGAGCCCGCGGCCAAGGTCGGCCTCGCATCGCTCACGGCCGGCATGCTCGACAAGGGCATCGCCGCACAGGGCAATGCCCCGGCACGTGACGAAGCGGCGATTGCCGATGCCTTTGCCGACGTGGGCGCGAGCTTTGGCGGTGGCGCCGGCGGTGACCGCACGAGCCTGCGCCTGCGCACGCTGTCCGACCCGGCCGAGCGTGGCCCGGCCATCGCCCTGATGACGCAGATCGTCTCCGCACCGACCTTCCCCGACGCCGTGCTCACGCGCGACAAGCAGCGCCTGGTGGCGTCCATCCGTGAATCGCTGACCAAGCCGGGCGTGCTGGCCGAGCGTGCGTTCGGTACGGCCATCTACGGCACGCATCCGTACGGGCAGACGGCCTCGCCGGAATCGGTGGAGAGCATCACGCGCGACGACATCGTGCGCTACTACCAAGCCAACTACACGGCCAAGCGCGCGGTGGTGACGCTGATTGGCGCGATCAGCCGCCAGGAAGCCGAGGCCATCGCCGCGCAGATCACGCAGGGCCTGCCCGCCGACGGCGCCACGCCGCCCGCACTGCCCGACGTGAAGATGCCGTTGGCGAAGGCCGAGACGATCCGCATTCCGCACCCGGCGCAGCAGGCCACCATCATCATCGGGCAACCCGGCATCGCACGTGGCGACAAGGATTACTTCCCGCTGCTGGTCGGCAACTACGTGCTGGGCGGTGGCGGCTTCAGCGCGCGGCTGACCAACGAGGTGCGCGAGAAGCGCGGCCTGACCTACAGCATCGGCAGCTATTTCGCGCCGGCCGCACAGCCCGGCCCGTTCGAGCTGGCCTTGCAGACGCGCAAGGACCAGACCGAGGAAGCCCTGACCGTGGTGCGCGACACCGTCGCCAAGTTCGTCGCCGATGGCCCGACCGAAGCGGAACTCAAGGCCGCCAAGGACAACCTCGTCAACGGCTTCCCGCTGCGCCTGGACAGCAACCGCAAGCTGTTGGACAACGTGGCCAACATCGGCTGGTACAACTTGCCGCTCGACTACCTGGATACGTGGACGCAGCGCATTGCCGCCGTCACGCGCGATCAGGTGCGCACGGCGTTCCAGCGCGTGGTGCAGCCGCAGACCATGGCGACCATCGTGGTGGGCGGTCCGGCGACAAACTGACGCACGGCATCCTCAACCGAAAAACCGGCGGCATTCCCGCCGGTTTTTGTTTGCGCTCGCACTACAATCGCGCCCATGGCATCCCGATCTTCCAGTTCCAAGGCCCCCAAGGCCAAGACCGCCACATCGCATGCGCGTGCACCGCAGCAGGTGCGCATCATCGGTGGGCAGTACAAGCGCACGCCGCTGCCGGTGGTTGACGCCGACGGCCTGCGCCCGACCAGCGACCGCGTCCGCGAAACCGTCTTCAACTGGCTCGGCCAGGACCTGACAGGCTGGCGCTGCGCCGATCTCTTTGCCGGCACCGGCGCGCTTGGCCTCGAGGCCGCTTCGCGCGGTGCGGCGCACGTGACGCTGGTCGAAAACCATGCGCCCGCCGTGCGCGCGTTGCACGCCATACGCGACAAGCTCGATGCGCGCATGGTCGATATCGTTTCGGGGGACGCCTTTTCGTGGCTTGCCCGTCAGGCTGACGGCGCATTCGACGCGGTATTCATCGACCCGCCGTTCGCGCAGGATTGGTCGTTGCGGGCGTTGGAGGCCGCTATCCGGGTCGTCAAGCCGGGCGGGGTGATCTACCTAGAGGCGCCGCAGCCTTTGGTGGATGTGAGTACTGATTCACAATCGACAGAAGCAGCGGCGGGCATTCCGTTGCCGGCTGATGTGGCACTGCACAAGCACTTGCGCGCCGGTGCGGTGCATGCGCATTTGCTGCTGCGCAAAAAAGGTTAAACTACGCCGCTCGTTCCGGTGCATGAGCATCTGACGGCACCTCGCTACAGTTTGATTGTGAGGTCGCCGAAAGGCAGCTGGAACGTGCGGGCGGCAGGCTCGGGACTTGCCGCGCTCGATAACGCAACGGTGTCCAAACGCAGATTGGCGCGGCCATGTCCCACGCCGCGCTGGCGGATACTCTTTTCCCCTTGGTGGAGGAACCATGGTGATCGCGGTTTATCCCGGCACTTTCGATCCGTTCACGCGCGGCCACGAAGACCTCGTCCGCCGTGCATCCAACATCTTCGACGAGCTGATCGTCGGGGTGGCTCAGAGCCCGAACAAGCGGCCGTTCTTTGCGCTGGAAGAGCGCATCGAGATCGCCCGTGAGGTGCTCGGTCACTATCCGAACGTACGGGTCGAAGGGTTTTCCGGCCTGTTGAAGGATTTCGTGCGCAAGAACGGCGCGCGCGTG
The DNA here is from genome assembly GCF_000442475.1 of Ralstonia sp. AU12-08. NCBI lineage: Bacteria > Pseudomonadati > Pseudomonadota > Betaproteobacteria > Burkholderiales > Burkholderiaceae > Ralstonia > Ralstonia sp. AU12-08. The sequence goes on from NZ_ASZV01000045.1 coordinate 11,100, forward strand.
ATCGTGCGGGGCCTGCGCGCTGTGTCGGACTTCGAATACGAATTCCAGATGGCCGGCATGAACCGCTACCTGCTGCCGGACGTGGAAACCATGTTCCTCACGCCGTCGGACCAGTACCAGTTCATCTCGGGCACCTTCGTGCGCGAGATCGCCATCCTGGGCGGTGACGTCAGCAAGTTCGTGTTCCCCTCTGTCGAGAAATGGCTCAAGGAGAAAACGGGCAAGGCAGATGGGGCCGGCAAATCGGAATAAAATGACGCTTTGGCGGGAGCCCTCCCGCCGGTCATTTCAAGGAAAGCATCATGGCGCTCATAATTACCGATGAGTGCATCAATTGCGACGTGTGCGAGCCCGAGTGCCCGAACGACGCCATTTCGATGGGCCCGGAGATCTACGTGATTGACCCGGGCAAATGTACCGAGTGTGTCGGGCACTTTGATGAGCCGCAATGCCAGCAAGTGTGCCCGGTCGACTGCATCCCCAAGGACCCGGCCCACGCCGAGTCGCAGGAGCAGTTGATGCAGAAGTACATCCAGCTCACCTCCGCCCCACGCGCAGCGTAAGCAAAAAAAGAGACGGCTCAGGCCGTCTCTTTTCATTGGTGCGTGCCGATTCTCGCGTGCCGCTCACTGAATCGGCAGCAGATCCTCCGGACCTTCATACGCATAACCCGGCTCGCAGACGATGCGATAGTGTGGCAAATGCGGCCGCGGCGGGCGCGGTACCACCGGAGTGGGGGTAGCCGGTGCCTGCACAAAGGGTTTGGAGCCGTTGCCCGGCTGACGCAGTGCACCTGCGGCCGGCGCCGGCGTGGTCGTGACAGGCGGGCTGATCACCGGCATTGGCGTCGGATAGGGCATCGGGTACGGCACTGGCCCTACATAGACGCGATGACAGTAGCGCACGCCTTCCTGTGCCACCACGACCTTCTGCCGCTGGTCACGGCGTGCCTGTTCAGCGGCCTGCGCGGCGATCTGCGCCTGGCGGGCGTCCTCGGCGGCTTGCGCTCTGCGACGCGAGGTTTCCATCTCACGCACCTCGGCAGCCTCGGCAGAGGCGCGCTCCCGAGCGGCTTTTTGGTCGGCGGCGGTGGGCGTGTTGTCGATCAGCGGTACCTCTTTCGCGCGTGTGCCGCAGGGGTGATCGGAATACGCCGTCTGGCCATTTTCACTACAGCGATAGACCTGCGCCTGCGCTGATGTTGCAGCCAACAGGCCGAGCACCAGGCCTGCCAGCGCGGCGGCGCGTGAGCTGAGCGTGGTGAACGGTTTCATGGCGATGTCCTTGTGTGGGCGAATCAACCTGCGGTGTGCAGGCGCATCATGGATTTCTCGGCATTGCCGGCAATCAGATCGGGCAGGGCATCCAGGCTGCGGTCGATGGCGCGGTCAATCAGATCCTGTTCTTCCTTGCGCGGGGCCTTGAGCACGAAGTTGGCCACGTCATGCTGGCCGGACGGCGCCGTGCCCGGCGGCAGGAGGTTGCGCGGGTGGCCGATGCCCAGGCGCAGGCGCCAGAACTGCTGCGTGGTCAGGTGTGCGGCAATGTCCTTCAGGCCGTTGTGGCCACCCGAGCCACCACCAAGCTTGAGTTTGACCGCACCCGGCGGCAGATCCAACTCGTCGTGCGCCACCAGGATCTCATCAGGCATCACCTTGTAGAAGCGCGCCAGTGCCACGGTCGACAGGCCCGAGCGGTTCATGAAGGTTTGCGGCTGCAGCAGCCACACCTCATTGCCCCACAGGTTGGCGCGTGCGGCATAGCCGTGAAAGCGTGTTTCGTTGCGCAGCGTCACGTTGCCGATGCGTGCGAGCTGGTCGACCAGCCAGAAGCCGGCATTGTGCCGCGTGGCTGCGTATTCGGCGCCCGGATTGCCGAGCCCGACGATGAGTTTGATCATGCGATGGAGTCTAAGAAGAGGTGCAGGAAGCGCCCCTTGATCGTACAAGCATAGCCGCTTTCGCCAATGGCGAGGCGCGCGGCGACACCGGAAAGCTCAGGCAGAAAAAAAGCCCGGCGAGACCAGCTCGGCGGGCTTTTTTCGTGTCGCGCCCGAGGGCGCGACGGTGCGGCAACTGAGTTTGGTAACTTAGGCAGCCGGCTTGTCTTCGCCAGCAGCGGCAGCACCCTCTTCAGCAGCAGCGGACTTCTCGCCAGCCGGCACGCTGATGTTGGCCACAGCCGGGTTCTCATCGCCACCGTGGGTGAGGATGGTCACGCCCTTCGGCAGCTTCAGGTCGGAGATGTGCAGGGTCTGGCCGATTTCCAGAGCGCCCAGATCCACTTCGATGAACTCCGGCAGGTCGGCCGGCAGGCACGACACTTCAACGTCGTTCAGGATGTGGTTCACGATGCCGTGGCCGAGCTTCACGCCCGGTGCGTTTTCCTGGTTCAGGAAGTGCAGCGGCACCTTGACGTGGATCTTTTCCTTGGCCGACACGCGTTGGAAGTCAACGTGCAGAACCAGTTGCTTGAACGGGTGCAGTTGGAAATCGCGCAGCAGCGCCTTTTCCACCTTGCCAGCCACTTCGATGTCGAGGATCGACGAGTGGAAGGCTTCCTTCTTCAGCGCGTGGTACAGCGCGTTGTGATCGAGTTCGATCATCTTAGGATCGGCTTCACCGCCGTAGATGATGCCCGGGGTCTTGCCGGCGTTGCGCAGGCGGCGGCTCGCACCAGTGCCCTGAACGCTACGCTCGAAAGCGACAACTTTCATGATTGCTCCAAACGAAAAAGACGACTCGCGACCAAGCCGTCTGGTGAACGGGGCGCCATATTGCGCCCCGCAGACACCGCAGAAGTGCCGTCTAGTCGACGTTTTCTGCGGTAAAGCCTTGAATTATAACAGGGACCCGTACGTTTGCTGAATTATTCAGCAAACAGCGACATGATCGAGTCGCCACGCACGATGCGGGTGAAGGTCTCGGCCAGCAGCGGGGCGGTCGAGAGCTGGCGGATCTTGCCGCACTTGATTGCGTCTTCGCGCAGCGGGATGGTGTCGGTCACGACCACTTCGTCGAGCGCCGAGTCTGCGATGCGAGCGGCTGCGCCACCTGACAGCACCGGGTGCGTGCAGTACGAGAACACTTGCTTGGCACCGCGTTCCTTGAGCACCTGGGCGGCTTTGCACAGCGTGCCGCCGGTATCGATCATGTCATCCATGATCACGCAGTTGCGGCCTTCGACTTCACCGATGATGTTCATCACCTCGGCCACGTTAGCCTTGGGGCGACGCTTGTCGATGATGGCGAGGTCGGTGTTGAGTTGCTTGGCGAGTGCACGGGCACGCACCACGCCACCGACGTCCGGCGACACCACCAGCAGATCGCTGTAGTTCTTCTTGCGCAGGTCTTCGAGCAGAACGGGCGACGCGTAGATGTTGTCGACCGGGATATCGAAGAAACCTTGGATTTGGTCAGCGTGGAGGTCCATCGTCAGCACGCGCTCGACGCCGGCGACTTCCAGCATGTTGGCCACGACCTTGGCCGTAATGGCCACACGCGCCGAACGCGGGCGGCGATCCTGGCGGGCATAGCCGAAGTAGGGGATGGCAGCCGTGATGCGGCGGGCGGATGCGCGCTTGAGCGCATCGACCATCACCATCAGTTCCATCAGGTTGTCGTTGGTCGGGGCGCAGGTGGATTGCAGGATGAACACGTGCTTGCCGCGCACGTTCTCCTGAATCTCGACCTGAACTTCACCATCGGAGAATCGGCCGACGAGGGCCTTGCCGAGCGGGATGCCTAGGTGCTTGACGACAGCTTCGGCGAGTTTCGGGTTGGCGTTGCCGGTAAAAACCATCAAGCCTTCGCTGCTCATCGGGGCACCTGTTTTCGACTTCAGACGCGCCGGTTGGCTGATACACCAACCGGGCTATTGCTGGGAACTATAAGGAAGAAATGGCAGGGGCGGAAGGATTCGAACCTACGCATGCCGGAATCAAAATCCGGTGCCTTAACCAGCTTGGCGACGCCCCTACACAACCGATCGGTTACTGCTTCCATTGCAGAAGCAATAACTGTAAACCTTACACAGCAAATCTCGCGAGCGGATGATGCGTCAGACCTGCCGCACATCGACCTTCCCACTCGGAAGGCACCTGATCCGCTACTGCTTGCGCATGCTCAACGTTATCGAACGGAGCAAACACACAGGCACCGGATCCGGTCATTCTTGCCAGAGGGCTGAACTGTCTTAGCCAGGCAAGTGCTCGGGCGATTTCGCCGTATTTCCTTTCCGCCACCGCTTGCAGATCGTTGCGACCGTAAGCGAAAACAATTTGTTGGTCAGGAAAGTCCATAATTATGGTGAGTGGCGTGTTACGTGTCAACCCCTCATCGGAAAAAATTGCGGGGGTGGGTACGTGGACGCGTGGATGGATGACCACGAACGCTGCTGGCGGCAGCGTGACGGGCGTGAGTTCTTCACCGATGCCCTCGGCAAACGCGTTCTGGCCGAACACGAAGAAGGGCACGTCGGCACCCAGCTTCAGGCCCAGCGCCATCAACGTCGTACGTGGCAGATCGAGGCCCCACAGGTGGTTGAGCGCGAGCAGCGTGGTGGCCGCGTCGGACGAGCCGCCACCAATGCCACCGCCCATCGGCAGGCGTTTTTCGATGGCGATGTCGGCGCCGTAGGTGCAGCCAGTTTCCGCTTGCAGCAGGCGTGCGGCGCGCATCACGAGGTCTTCATCGGCCGCTACGCCGGGCACGTCGGTGGTGCGGGCGAGGCGGCCGTCTGCGCGTCGCGAGAAGTGCAACGTGTCGCACCAGTCGATGAGCTGGAAGACCGTTTGCAGCAGGTGGTAGCCGTCGGGCCGTCGGCCGACCACGTGCAGGAACAGATTGAGCTTGGCGGGCGCCGGGCAGTCGCGCAGCTCGGTGGGTGCGGAGGTCATGGTGAGGCGATGACGACGTTACCGGTCCAGCACGAGCCGCACCGTGAGCGGTCCGTTGGTGCCCTGCGGGCGATCGAGATCGAGCCGGCGGATGCGCGCGTCGGCGGAGGTGTCGTCCGTCCAGGCGACGTAGTGCACGGTCCAGCCGTTCTGTTCGATGATTTCGGGCCGCGATTGCGCGTCGCGTGCCACGCGCGCCGGCGTGCCGGGGGCAGGGCGGGCGCGCAGCCAGTCCCGCAGGCCGGACACCGGCAGCGAGAAGCCGAGCGCATCCTGCATCAGCGTGTCGACTTCGGGTGCGCGGCGCGGCGGCTGGTTGGGCAATTCAAGCGTGGCGCCCTGATCGTTCTGGCTGACCACCGCCAGCGTCTGGCCCAGCGGCGACATCAACTCAAGCTGCACATCGGTGCCGCGCTCGCGCCACAGGAAGCTGCCCACCGCACTTTGTTCGGCGTTGCCTTGCGTGTAGCGCGCCGAGAACCGGCCCTGATAGCGCGTGATGGTCGTGTCGTTGTCTTTCGCGCCGGCGAACAGGTCGTTGGCCGGGCGCACGCTTGCGCAGCCGGCGAACAGCGCGCAACTCGCGCCCAGCACCAATGCGCCGAGCGCGCGGGAAAACTGCAGCGTCATCAGTTCGCGCTCACGGGAACGTCGGGAATCGGCTGGCCGAAGCGGCGCAGCGTGTCGCGCAGGGTGTTGTCGTTGATGTCGAGCTTGGACGCTTCCGTCCAGATTTTGCGGGCATCGTCCTGCTTGCCCGATTGCCACAGCACTTCACCCAGGTGGGCGCCAATCTCGGCTTGCGGCGCGGAGCTCCATGCCTTGCGCAGGATGTCGGTGGCGGCCGGCAGATCGCCGCGGCGGTATTTGACCCAGCCCAAGCTGTCAGCAATGTAGGGATCGCCCGGCGCCAGTGAAACGGCCTTCTCCAGCAACTCCTGCGCTTCCTGCAGGCGCACGTTGCGATCGGCCAGCGAGTAGCCGAGTGCGTTGTAGCCGATGGCCTGGCCGGGGCGCAGGTCGATCACCTTGCGCAGCAGCGTTTCCATGTTGTCGTAGTGGCCGTCGTGCTCTTCGAGCATCGCCAATTGGTATGTGTACTCAACGTTGTCCGGATCGGCCTTCAGCAGCTCATTGACGCGGGCACGGGCGCGGCCAAAGGCCTTTGCGTCCATCAGCATGCCGATTTCGGCCTGGCGGATGCCGTCCATCAGGGCTTGGCGGCGCGGGCCGTCGGGAATGTCTTCCGAGTCGGCAACGAGTTCGTCGAAGGCCTGTTGCGCTTCGTCGATGCGGCGCAGCTTGCCGAGCAATTGGCCGCGCTTGATGCCGGCTGCCAGCGCGGTCTGGCCGTCAGCATCACCATTGGCCGAGCCGGTGATCTTGTCGACCCAGGTCAGTGCGCCGGCGTAGTCGTGCTTTTCCTCGGCGAGCTGGGCGAGGCCCTGATAGCCGGGTTCGGGGCTCAGCGTGGGCGATTTGGCCGTTGCCGCGAGGTATTCCTTCAGGTAGCGCTCGGCAGCGTCGTACTGGCGCTGCTGCAGTGTCAGCAGGCCCAGTGCCAGCGTGATGCGCGCATCGTTGGGGGCGATCTTCTTGAGTGCCTCGAATTCGCCGCGGGCCTTGTCTTGCTGATCGCGCACGAGGTACATGCGGGCGAGCGCCAGATGGCCGTCGATGGAGGCGGGCGCGGCCTTCAGGAAGGTGCGCAGGCCGGCGATGGCGGCATCGGGGTCATCATCGGCGCGCAGCTCGGCGGCCAGGATGGCGGCGTCTTCATAGCCGGGACGCAGTTTGAGGGCGGTGTCCAGTTCCGACAGCCCACCCGGCACATCCTTGGCGACGACCTTGGCGCGTGCCAGGGCCAGGTGCGTCTCGGGGCGCTGCATATCGTGCGAGGCGATGCGCTGCAGCGCGGCCACGGCGCCGGCGGGGTCGGTGCTCTTGGACATCTGCTGCTGCAGCTGCAGGATGGCGTCGGCGCGTTGGCCGGGCGACACCTTGTTCAGCTGCGCCTGCAGCATCGGCTCGACTTCCGACCACTTGCCCGTGGCCACCAGCAGGAGCTGCTGCACCTGGCGCGCCGGCATGGAGGTCGGCGACAGCTCGACCCACAGCCGCGAGGCGGTCAGCGCCTGCGCGGGCGAGCGGGTCAGGAAGGCGATTTCAGTCGCACGCTGGGCGAAGCGCGGGTCGCGCGTGTCTTGCGCGAGATCCAGGTACGTGCGGTATGCCGGCTCGACCAGCCCACGCTGCAGCGAGATTTCCGACGCCAGCACGCGGTACATGATGTCTTGGTCGAGTGCGATCGACGGCAGGTCGGTGCGCTCCGAACTCAGCAGGCCACCACGGGGGCGCGAGCGCTCGAGCGTGATGGTGGGGCGGTTGCCGGTGCCGCCTTCCTGTGCTGCCTGGGCGATCAGCGGGGCTGCGGTGGTTGGGTGTGCCGCCCATGCCGGCAGACTTGCCAATCCTCCCGCAATCAGCGAGGCGAGCAGGATCGCTCGGCAGCGCGGAAATCGCCGCGGGCGTTGCATCGCTGGCGAACGGGAGAAAGCGTGGGGCATGGTCTTGAAGCTCCGGATGGTGTTCAGGGCATTGTAGCCTGACCGCTACAATCGCCCGCATCGTAAAAAAGGTTGGAGCAGCACATGCGACGGAGGTTCGATGCCTGAGTTGCCAGAGGTGGAAGTCACCCGCCTGGGTTTGCTACCGCATATTACGGGGCGACGTATCGTGCGCGCCGTGGTGCGCCATCACGGGCTGCGCTGGCCGGTCGATCCTGCCTTGCCAGCGTTGCTCGCCGGCCTGACCGTCACGCGCCTGTTGCGCCGTGGCAAGTATCTGCTGATCGAATGCATGCCCGACGCGGGCCACGCCGATACCGCTGGCGGCTGGCTGCTGATCCACCTCGGCATGACCGGCACCCTGCGTGTGCTGGAAACCCCGGTTTCACCCGGCCCGCACGATCACGTGGACCTTGAACTGGTCGACGCAACCGGCGTGCCGATCACGCTGCGCTATCGTGATCCGCGCCGTTTTGGTGCCGTGCTCTGGCACCCCGGTGATGAAGCCGGGTTGGCCGAGCACCCGTTGCTGCGCAACCTTGGCATCGAGCCCTTCGATGCGCGTTTCGACGGCGATTGGATGTACACCCGTACGCGCGGGCGCAGCGTCGCCATCAAATCGGCGCTGCTGGCGGGCAACATCGTGGTCGGCGTGGGCAACATCTACTGCTCGGAAAGCCTGTTCAGAGCCGGCATCCGGCCCACCACGGCAGCCGGGCGCATCAGCCGGCCGCGCTACGCCGCGCTGGCCGACGCCGTTCGTGCCACGCTGGCTGACGCCATCGCCCGGGGTGGCAGCACGCTGCGCGATTTTGTTGGTTCCGACGGCCAGAGCGGGTATTTCCAGCTCGATGCGTTTGTGTACGACCGGGCCGGTCTGCCATGCCGTGTGTGCGGCACACCGATCCGCCAGATCGTCCAGGGCCAGCGCTCCACGTTCTATTGCCCGACCTGCCAGCGCTGAGGCGGCTTTCCAAGCGATTTGCCCGTCATTTCGCAAGGTTTTCAAAGGGGGGTGACGGGCTGACGATGGCATCCCGCAACACTTGGCTGCCCGGCCCGGACAAGTCGGCGGAAAGTTCTCCCGGAACCTGTTGGTTCCCTGTATCGTTCCACCTAAATTTGTGCATTTCTGTGCCGTAATGGGCGGTAACAGCGATGCCGAGGGGGCGCGCGCATTTGCATGGTCGGGGCGCGCACAAAATAAGACAGAACGATGAATAACACACTGAGCACACAGTTCGAGCAGTACGGTACCTGGCGCGCTTCGGTACTGCAGTCAGTGGGAGAATTCCAGGACTGGCTGCAAGCCCAGGAGCTGTACGACGCCCAGGCCGATATGCGCGCCCAGCGCATTCGCGGCGTCCTGCGCAGCGATAAGCTCAAAGTCGCTTTCATTGCCGAGTTCTCTCGCGGCAAGAGCGAGCTGATCAACGCCATCTTTTTTGCAGACTTTGGCCGCCGCATTCTGCCGTCGTCGGCGGGCCGGACCACGATGTGTCCGACCGAGCTGATGTACGACGAAAGCTACCCGCCGTCGATCCGTCTGCTGCCGATCGAGACGCGCCTGCATGACGCCTCGACCGCTGATTTCCGTGACGCCGGCAGCCACTGGCTGTCGGTGCCGCTCGATCCGTCGTCGCCCGAGGGCATGCTCGAAGCGTTCCGCCATGTGGTGGAAACCGTGCGTGTGCCCAAGGAAGAGGCCGAACAACTGGGCTTGTACAACGACGCCGATCCGGACGCCGCCTTCTCGGTGGATGCCGCCGGTACGGTGGAAGTGTCGAAGTGGCGCCACGCGATCATCAATTTCCCGCACCCGATGCTCAAGCAGGGTCTGGTGATCCTGGATACGCCGGGCCTGAACGCCATCGGTACTGAACCTGAGCTGACGCTGCGCCTGATTCCGGATGCGCACGTCGTTGTGTTTGTGCTGGCAGCCGATGCCGGCGTGACCAAGAGCGATCTGGAGCTGTGGCGCTCGCATGTGGGCGGTGGCCAGCGCAAGGGCTGCATCGCCGTGCTCAACAAGGTCGATGGCCTGTGGGACCCGCTCAAGACCGAGCAGGAAATCGAGAACGAAGTCAGCCGCCAGATCATGACCACGGCGCAGGTGCTCGATATCGATGTCGAGCGCGTGTATCCGGTGTCGGCGCAGAAGGGCTTGCTGGCCAAGGTCAGTCAAGACCACGAGCTGCTGGCGAAGAGCCGTCTGCCGGAACTGGAGTCGGTGCTGTCGGATCAACTGATCCCGCAGCGTCGCGAGATCGTCACGGAACAAGTGCAACTGGCGGTGAAGGACATGGCCGCCGGTGCGCAGCAACTCCTGCAGATGCGCCGACGTGACATCGTCGAGCAGTTGTTCGAGCTGCGCGGCCTGCGCGGCAAGAACCACACGATGGTCAAGCACATGCTGATGCGCGTGCAGGGCGAGAAGGAAGAGTTCGAGCAGAGCATTGCCAAGTTCCAGGCGCTGCGCACGGTGTTCGGCCGCCACAGCGCGGAGATCATCAAGAGCGTGCAGCTCAAGCAGATCCGCTCGACCATGCGTGAAGCGCGCGAGAAGATGAAAGAGCGCGTGTTCTCGCGCGGCCTGCGTGATGACATGGACAAGCTGTTCGGCCACCTGACCGGCCTGGTGCGCGATGCGGCCAGCCGCATCGACCAACTGCACCAGATGGTCGACGGCATGTACAAGAAGTTCAACGCGGAGCACGGTTTCACGCTGTCGCCGCCGCTGCGCTTCCTGGGCACGCGCTACGACGCCGACCTGAAAGAAACGCTGATGCTCGCGCACAACCACTTTGGCGCGTTCAGCTTCCTGACCCGTCCGAAGCCGCAACTCGTGCACGGCGCGTTCTCGACGGTGGCCAGCCGCGTGCTGGATACCTTCCAGGACATGAACCGCGACATCGAGATCTGGCTGAAGTCGGTCATGACGCCGCTCGAAGCACAGGTGCGCGATCACCAGAAGCAGTTGCGCAAGCGCGTCGATTCGATCGAGCGCATCCACGAAGCCACTGACACGCTGGAGGCGCGCATCGCCGAGCTTGAGGCGCTGCTTAATACGCTCGACGAGCGCAGTGGCACGATCGCCCAGTACACCGATCGCATCCTTGCGGCGGGGACGCTTCTGGAACGGCACTCGCTTCACTCTGTCGCGGCTTGATGCGAACGTTGCTCATGAGAAAGGCGCCTGCGGGCGCCTTTTTTGTTCTGGTAGGATCGCCGCCAGCGTGCGCTTTTCGCGCACCGCTTCTTCATCACACGCATGACCGCCACCCCACGCCGCACCCGCCGACCCGCGCAACCTGCTCCCGCCTTGCCCTCGCTCCCTGACGATTTTGCCGTACGCGTGATCGCCTGGCAGCAGCGTCATGGCCGCCATCATCTGCCGTGGCAGAACACCGGCGACGCATATCGGACGTGGCTATCGGAGATCATGCTGCAGCAGACGCAAGTGACTGCCGTGCTGGGTTACTACGCGCGCTTCATCGAACGTTTCCCGACGGTGCAGGCATTGGCTGCCGCACCGGCTGATGACGTGATGGCTGCATGGGCGGGCCTCGGCTACTACACGCGCGCTCGCAACCTGCATCGTTGCGCACAGATTGTGGTGGCCGAGCATGGCGGCCTCTTCCCGCGCGATCCCGAGGTATTGGCATCGCTGCCGGGCATTGGGCGCTCGACCGCCGCGGCCATCGCCGCGTTTTCGTATGGCGTGCGCGCGGCCATTCTCGATGGCAACGTCAAGCGCGTCTTCGCACGGGTGTTCGGCATCGACGGTTTTCCTGGCGACAAGCGTGTCGAAGACACCATGTGGCGCATCGCCGAAGCCGTGCTGCCATCGGCCGAAGGCGTTCAGCCGTACACGCAGGGTTTGATGGATCTGGGCGCAACCGTCTGCACGCGTGGCAAGCCCGCGTGCCTGACCGGCGAGCGCGCGTGTCCGCTTGAATCGTTGTGCGAGGCGCGCAGCACCGACCGCGTGATGGCGCTGCCTGTGCCGCGTCCGCGCAAGGCGATTCCAGAGCGTGCCGCCACCATGGTGATCGCCCTGCACGGTGAGCGTGTGCTGCTACAGCGACGCCCGCAGCGCGGCATCTGGGGCGGGCTGTGGTCGTTGCCGCTGGTGGGGGAGATGGACGATGCGCTCGACGCGCATCCGTTGGACGTAGATGTCGTGCGCGACGCTGCGCAGGTCTACGGTACGGTCTCGGCCGTGGAAACCGCCGGTGCGCTCACGCACACCTTCACCCATTTTCGCTTGCACATGCATCTGCTGCGCGCGGACATTGCCCAGCCCGCAGCGCTCGACGACGACTGGCGCTGGGTGCCGCTTGCGCAATTGAACTCGGTGGGATTGCCTGCGCCCGTGAAGCTGGCGCTGGAGACATTGGTGCAGCCGAGCCTGATCTAAGCCTGAGCCCGGTTCCGGCAGCATCAGAGAATGTGATGCTGCTTCATGTAGCGATGGACGATCTCGATGCGCATGCCGGCGTCCATCAGTTCCATCAGTTTCTGCTTGGCCTTGAGCGGCACCGGCAGCAATTCACACAGCCGGTTGGCGACCCAGCTTGGGCTGTTCCACTCGTACGGCTCGGCCATCAGCACGTGGCCGTCTTCGCGCGTGCTCAAGGTCGTGACGATGCGGCGCAGGGCGTTCACGCAATCATCGAAAAGCTCGCCCTTGCAGTCCTGCACGTCGGCGCCGATGGGCTCTACCGTGCCGCGCATCAGACCGTTGGACGTGGTCTCGAATGACAGCACCTTGAAGCGCTGCGTGCCGCGCACCTTGATCATCAGCAGGCCCAGTTGCTCCATGTCGCATTCGACGATGTGGGCAATGCAGCCGACGTCCACCGGCACGGTCGACGCATCTGCCGTGGCGACTTCATTGCCGCGCTCGATCAGGCAGACGCCGAAGGGGGTCTGGTCGCGCAGGCAGGTGCGGACCATATCCATGTAGCGGGCTTCGAAAATACGCAGCGGGAGAAGACCGCCGGGAAACAGCACCGTGTGCAGCGGAAACAGCGACAGCTCGGTGGGCAGCGGCGGCAGCGGTGAGAACGGCGAGAGAGCGATGTCTTCTTGCATGAGCGAGTGGAGCGGACGGCGGCAAGACTTTCGCGTGGCGCCGCGCAAGCCGTATCCGTACATCCTGCAGGCTGGCTCGGCGCGCATGGCGCGCGGTTCAGCCCTCTACGGCCAATTCGCGGTGGCGGACCAACACATTACCATGCGCGCGGAAGTACGTGGCGAGCCGCTCGGCGATATACACCGAGCGATGCTGGCCGCCCGTGCAGCCGATCGCCACCGTCAGGTAGCTGCGGTTGTCGGCAATGAAACTCGGCAGCCACTTTTCGACGTACGCGCGGATGTCTTCGGCCATCGCCAGCACCATTGGCTGGCTTTGCAGGAAATCGATGACGGGCTGGTCGCGGCCGGTCAGCGGGCGCAACTGCGTGTCGTAGTACGGGTTCGGCAGCGAGCGCACGTCGAAGACGAGGTCGGCATCCGTCGGCACGCCGTGCTTGAAGCCGAACGATTCGAACATCAGGGTGATGTCGTGCGGCTCATCGCTGATGAATTCCTTGATGTACGCGCGCAGGGCGTTGGTGCGCAGCGTGCTGGTGTCGATGCGATGTGCGGGGTCGGCCAGCGGGCTGAGCAGCTCGCGCTCCATCTCGATGGCTTCGATGAGCGATGTGTCGGCGTCTTTCGGCGCTTGCGGCGGTTCAGCGTTTGCATGCGCAGATGCGGGGCGACCGTTGCGGATGGAGAGCGGGTGACGACGGCGCGTTTCGGAATACCGTTGCACCAATGCGTTCGTGCTGGCGGTCAGGAACAGCATGCGGACGTCGTGTTCCTTGCGCAGCGTCGTGATGGTCTCGGGCACCTTGCGCAGCGATTCGCGGCTGCGGATGTCGGTGGCCACGCCCAGGTGCGTATAGCCCTGGTCCGCCAGATAGCGCGCCAGTTCGGGAATGAACTGCGCAGGCAGGTTGTCGACGCAGTAATAGCCTGCGTCTTCGAGCACGTTCAGGGCGACCGATTTCCCTGAACCCGACATACCGGTGATGAGAATGATCCGCATGCCGCGAGGATAGCATCCCTCTGTGGCAAACCAGAGACCAAAGAAAAAGGCGACCGCCCGGGTCGCCTTTCTGGTGTTGCTCTAAGCGGATGCTCAGCTCTTCGAGAGGCACTCTTTCTGGGCGTTCTTGTACTCGTCGCCCTTCTTGCCCTTGTTGGCCTTCGAGCAGGCAGCCATCTTTTCCTGCTGGGTCATCGGTGCGGCGGCCGGGGCAGCGTCGGTCTTGCCGGACAGGCAATCGCTCTGGGCCTTCTTGTAGTCAGCGCCCTTTTTGCCCTTGTTGGCCTTCGAGCAGGCAGCCATCTTCTCTTGCTGCGAATTCTTGGCTGCCGGGGCGGCGCTGCGGGTGCGGCCGGGGCAGCCGCAGCCGGTGCGCTACCTTGGGCAAACGCCTGGCCGGCCAGGAACGGGAGCGCCAGGGCGCAAGCGGCAATCAGTTGTTTCATCGTCGTATTCTCCTTGGGTACCGTCAGAAGAGCGGGCGGAGACAAGCCGCCGCGCTCGCGATGAACGCCGCCGCGTGCGTGCCCGGCGCATTCCCCTCCACAACGGGGCGGGGGCATGTCGGGTTGACGTTTCTCGACAAAACTAGGGTAAAACCCCTCGAATTGCGAAGCTTTGTAACGATTTTGTTAAAGCAACCGGCCCTGGGGCGAATGCGATGCCGCTTCAGCCTGCATGGCGGCGCGCTGGCGGTCCATGAAGTCGCGCAGCGTGTCGATGCCGCGCAGGCGCAGGATGGTGTTGCGCACGGCGGCCTCGACCAGTACTGCCAAGTTGCGGCCGGCCGCCACCTGAATCTTTACCATGTGGATCGGCAGGCCGAGCACATCGAGGTATTGCGAATCCAGCGGCAGACGTTCGAACTCGCCGTCGTTGCGGCGCACGAGCTGCACGATCAGCTTGATCTTCATCTTCCGGCGCACGGCCGTCTCACCGAAGATCGTCTTGATGTCGAGCAGGCCCAGGCCGCGCACTTCCAGCAGGTTTTGCAGCAGCGGCGGGCAGCGGCCCTCGATGAAATCCGGCCCCAGGCGCACGAAGTCGACCGCGTCGTCGGCCACGAGGCCGTGGCCGCGCGAGATCAGCTCCAACCCAAGTTCGCTCTTGCCCAGGCCCGAGTCGCCCATGATGAGCACGCCCATGCCGAGAATGTCGAGAAACACCCCGTGCATCGTCACGCGCGGCGCCGAAATGCGCGACAGGTACAGGCGCAGGTGGTCAATGACGGCCGCTGATGAAATCGGCGACGTGAACAGCGGTGTGGACGAGCGCGTGCAACGCAGTTCCAAATCGGGCGGCGGATCCACGCCGTCAGCTACCACCAGGAAGGGCGGTTCCAGCAGGATCAACTCACCCATCTGGCGCTTGCGGTTTTCTTCCGACAGGCGCTGGTAGTAGGTGATCTCGGGCTTACCGAGCACCTGGATGCGGTTCGGGTGGATGAGGTTCAAGTGCCCGACCAGGTCTGCCGCTGACGTGGCCTCCTTGGCGAAATCCACATCGAACGCGCGGTCTGCGCCTTCCAGGCCGGCGACCCACGACAGCTTCAGGTCAGCTGCGTTGTCGTCGAAGATCGATTGGGCGGTGACGCCAGTCAGTTCCATAGCAGGGCGCGGTGATGCCGCTGGGCGGTGCGCATTCGCAATCGGTTGCGTTGCTGCACCGATTGCGCCGCGCTCAGGGCCGCCAGTCGGTCAGTAGCTGGTGAATCGCCTCGGGCGACGGCAGGGTGGCGAGGCCTTCGCGCATGTCGCGGTCGGACAGCAGTTGGGCAATTTCAGAGAGGATCTCCAGATGCTGCTGGGTGGCCTGTTCTGGCACCAGCAGGAAGATCAACAGCGAGACAGGCTTGCCGTCGGGCGACTCGAACGGCACCGGCTCGGCCAGGCGCATGAACGCTGCCAGAGGCTGCTTAAGCCCCTTGATACGGCCGTGCGGGATGGCCACGCCAGCACCCAGGCCAGTGGAGCCGAGCGATTCGCGCGCGAACAGGTTGTCAGTGACGACCGCGCGGGCGACGCCGTGATTGTTCTCGAACAGCAGACCGGCCTGTTCAAAGACCCGCTTTTTGCTGGTTACGCTGACGTCGAGGGCAATGTTCCCGGGCGGCAGCAGTTTGGCCAAGCGATTCATGTGCAATGCGTGAAATGAGCGGCGTCCTTCTGCACCAAGATGGCGCGGACAATCGGGTCATTATAGACCACGTGCCGCGCGGCATTGTGCGGCGCACCAGCGGTGTGCCGCGCAGGACAGAAGGCGAATCCCCCAAGGCTGCGATTCAGTCGGTGCGGGCAAATTGCGCCTGAGCATCGACCCTGTTGTTGCCAGCATGGCGGCAAAACCCACGCCACGCCCAGCATTCATACTTTCGTCAGATTTTAGCCCGACTTAATTCGGATGCAATCGGATTCGTCAGGAATGCACCACGGCATAAAAAAACCGCGCCATCTGAGGGCGCGGTCTTTTGCGGTGCGGGCTGCTATTGCTGCATCTGCACGGCCTGGAGGGCCTGATGCTTTACGCTGTCGCGGTCATGTCCTTGCACACGATCCTTGTACTTGATGACCTGCCTGTCCAGCTTGTCGACCAAGAGGTCGATGGCCGCATAAAGATCTTCATGGTGTGACTCGACGAAGACGTCTTTACCCTTGAGGTGCAGGTTGATTTCCGCGTACTGGCGACGGTTCTTCTCCTTGTGGTTATCGACCGATAGCAACACGCTGACGCCAATCACCTGATCGAAGTGCCTGATCACACGCTCCAGTTTCGTTTCCACGTATTCACGCAACGGCGGCGTGATGTCCAGGTGGTGTCCACTGAGTTTGAAGTTCATAGCGGTTCTCCTTCTCACGGATGGGCCGCACCGGAATTGCCCGCGATGCGGCTATAAAGACTTGCGCAGATTCACTGCTGGGATCTTGAGGGCTTCGCGGTATTTGGCCACCGTCCGACGGGCCACCACGAATCCTTGTTCACCTAACAGCTCGGCAATTCTGCTATCGGACAGAGGATTCTTCGGGTCTTCGGCTCCTACAAGTTGCTTGATGAGCGCGCGTATCGCAGTGGATGACGCGGCCCCGCCGGTTTCCGTCGATACATGGCTGCCGAAGAAGTACTTCAGCTCAAACGTCCCCATGGGCGTTGCCATGTACTTGTTGGTCGTCACACGGGAGATCGTGGACTCGTGTAGGCCCAGCGTATCAGCTATTTCCCGCAAAACCAAGGGGCGCATGGCGATTTCGCCGTGCGTGAAAAAGCTCTTTTGACGTTCGACAATAGCTTGCGAAACACGCAGGATCGTGTCGAAGCGCTGCTGAATGTTCTTGATCAGCCAACGAGCTTCCTGCAGTTTCTGCTGCAGATTGGCGGCACCGGTTTCCCCACGACTGCTGCGCAGAATTTGCGCGTACATGTCGTTGATGCGCAGGCGCGGCATGACGTCCGGATTGAGTTGTGCCATCCAGCCAGCACTGGTCTTGCGCACGACGACGTCGGGCACCACGAAGTCGGCTTCTGCGCGGCCGAAAGCGTGTCCGGGGAATGGCGCCAACGAACGGATCAGTTCATGCGCTGCCTTCAGCGCGAGTTCATCGACGGACAGCGCCTTCTTCAGCCGCGTGTAGTCACGTGCAGCAAGCAGTTCGAGATGCTGGTTGACGATGATGAGCGCGAGCGCCTTCGCCGGTGAATCAAGTCGATGCAACTGCAGCGACAGGCATTCGGCTGCCGAGCGTGCACCGACGCCCGGTGGATCGAAACTCTGCAGCATGCGCAGCGCGGCCTGCAGCTCATCGAGTTCGACTTCGAGTTCGGCGGGCAGGTCGGTGAGGACTTCGTCGAGCGTAGCGGAGAGATAGCCCTCATCGTCGAGCGATTCGATCAGGAAGATGACGAGGCCCTTGTCGCGCATCGACAGCTTGAGCGGCGCGAGCTGTTCCATGAGGAATTCGCGCAGGCTTTGTTCGGCTTCGCGCAACTGCAGCGGGGCGCGATCGTCTTCATCCGATTGCGGCTTGCGGGCGAAGTCGTCGAGGCTCCAGTCGGAGCGGTCGGAGCCGTAATCGCTGTCGAAATCGGCGCCGCTGTCGTGGCCGTCGTAGCTGTTGTCGGGGGTGTCGGAACTGTCCGCGCCGTTGGGCGAAGGCGGTGGCGATTCGGTGGGCAGCGGCGTGGCGTTGTTGTTCTGCAGCGCGTTGACGGAGCCGTCCGCGCCGATGCGCGCGGAGGTGTCGAGCCACTCGTTTTCCCGCTCCAGCAGCGGGTTTTCGGTCAGTGCCTGTTCAACTTCCTGCTGCAGTTCGATGGTCGATAACTGCAGCAGCCGGATGGACTGCTGCAACTGCGGCGTGAGCGCAAGATGCTGAGAGAGGCGGAGCTGGAGCGACTGTTTCATGCGGGCTATTCTATGCCCAACAGTCAGTCGATGGAACGGATTTTGCTTTAAGGTGCGCCCTTACCACGTCCATTCGCACGTCCGTTCGCACGTCCTTACGACGTAAGCGCCGTGTGCGATCAATCGGTGGCTTACATCCGGAAGTTATCGCCCAGATAGACCTTGCGCACATCCTCGTTTTCGATGATCTGCGCAGGGCTTCCGGCGGCGAGCACCGAGCCTTCGCTGATGATGTAAGCGTGATCGCAGATGCCCAGGGTTTCACGCACGTTGTGATCGGTGATCAGCACGCCGATGTTGCGGTTTTTCAGGAAGCTGACGATGCGCTGAATTTCGCCCACGGCGATCGGGTCCACGCCGGCAAACGGTTCATCGAGCAGGATGAAGCGCGGCGACGAGGCCAGTGCCCGGGCAATTTCCACACGACGGCGCTCACCGCCCGAAAGCGACAGCGCGGGGTTATCGCGCAGGTGGGCGATCTGCAGGTCGTCGAGCAGGCCGTCGAGGCGGCGGTTGACCTCGTCTTGCGAGAGCTTCTTGCCGTCCTGCTCTTGCAACTCGAGCACGGCGCGGATGTTCTCCTGCACGTTGAGCTTGCGGAACACCGAGGCTTCCTGCGGCAGGTACGACAGGCCCATGCGCGCGCGCTGGTGGATCGGCAGGCGGCTGATGTGCTCGCCGTCGAGCACGATGTCACCGGCGTCCAGCGCCACGAGGCCCACGATCATGTAGAACGACGTGGTCTTGCCCGCGCCGTTGGGGCCGAGCAGGCCGACCACTTCACCGCTCTTCACGTCGAGCGATACGTCCTTGACCACCGTGCGCGTGCCGTAACGCTTCTTCAGATGGCGTACGACCAGCGTGCTGGAGGTCGTGGCCTGCGGAGCGACGGTCTTGGGGGCGAGGGTAGTTGCGGACATAGACGATACGGAAAGACAGGCGTGCGGATCAGGGCTTGGTGGCAGGTGCGGGCGAACCCGGCGTGCCCGGTGTGCCGGTGCGCGGTGCAAGAACGGCACGCACGCGGCCCGACGGATTGGCGGCGGTCGTGTTCTCCGGGCCGCCCGAGGCCGTGTAGAACTCCTTCTGGCCGTCGTATGTGATGACCGCGCCGCGGATCTCATCGAGCTGCGTGGCACCCTGCAGGCGCTCCATGCGCGCGCGGGTGATCAGCTTGGAGATCTCTTGCTTGCCGTCGTACTCGATGCGCTCGCCCCAGCCCTGGATGTATTCGTCGACGTTGTCGCGCTTCTGGCGGATGAAGGCCAGATTGCCGGGCTTGGAGGTGGCGATGGCGTAGTTGTAGCCCTCCGGGTCGGTGCGCAGATCGGCCTCGTCGGAGCGCAGCACCATGGTGCCCTTGGTCAGCACGACGTTGCCGGTCAGGTGGTAGACCTGCTTCAGATCGTCGTAGCTGGCGTTATCGGCTTCGAGCACCAGCGGCTTGTCGCGGTCGGCGCGCTCGGCATGCGCGGGCAGGGCCGGGAGCAGCAGCGCAGCAGCGATGGCAAGGCCGGCGGCACGGAGAGAGTCGGTCATGGAGATCAATTCAGACAGAGAATAGCGCGGTCGATGGGCGTGGTCAGGGGCGGGGGTGGACGCAGTCTACTGTCTACTGCTTCGGCGTTCCCAGCCCTTCGATCCGGCCGCGCACATTGCCCAGCAATTGTACTTGGCGCGTCACGTTGTTGAAGGTGAGGCCGTTGGCGTTCATGATCGACGGCCCACGGTGCAGTTCGACCGGCTTGTCGGTGCGCACGATGTCGTCGTTGAGCAGCACCTGGAAGTAGGTCGAATCGGCGGTCATCAGCGGGTCCTGGCGCGGGTCAGGGCCTTGCGCGCGGACGACCTTGGCGTTGTTGTACAGATCAATGATGGTGCCTTCGCCGTTCATCTTGCCCAGATCGGCGCGGGCGGTCACCTGCGGTCGGTCGGGCGCGTATACGCGCAGTGCCGGAAAGGTGACGTCGTAGGTCAGGTCGTCCTCGTAATGGTTCATGTGGACGCCGGTGAAGCGATATTTGGTCACGCCTTTCTCGTCCAGCGCGGTGGCCGAGACGCCGTCCATCATGTAGTCGGCAACGTGGCGCTTGGGCTGGTTGGCGGTTTCGTCGGTTTGCGGCGTGTTGACCTGCACCAGCAGGAACGTGACACCGCAGACGATCGCCATCAGCAGGATCGGCAGCCCGCGCAGCATGATCTGCAGCACGGTGGAGACGAGGTGTTGGGAGCGTTCGCTGGCCATGGGGTCAGAAAGTTTGCGGGGCCTGCAGTGGGGGTTGCAGCGGGGTTTCCAACATTTGGGCGAGCAGGTTGTCGTAGGCGCCCTGGGCCTTGAGGATCAGGTCGGCCACTTCGCGCACGGCGCCACGGCCGCCAGTCGCCTGGGCGACATAGTGGGCGCGGTTGCGCAGTTCAGCGTGGGCCTGGGCGGGGCAGGCGGCAAAGCCCACCAGCGCCATCACCGGCAAGTCTGGCCAGTCGTCACCCATGTAGCCTGCATCCTGCGGTTGCAGTTCGGTGGCAGCCAGCAGGTGGGCAAATGCCTCGCGCTTGTCGGCTACGCCTTGGTACAGATGTTCGATGCCGAGTTCCCCGGCACGCCAGGCGACGATCTCGGAATGCCGGCCGGTGATGATGGCAGACGTGATGCCCGCCTGGGCCAGCAGCTTGATGCCGTGGCCATCGAGTGTGTCGAAGGCCTTGCTGATCTCGCCCTCGGGGCCGACCAGCAGGCGGCCGTCGGTCAGCACGCCATCCACGTCGAAAATCATCAGGCGCACGCGCGCGGCGCGTTCCATCGCTTGCGGAAAGCGGGCGTCGATGTTGCTGTGGACGGGGGATTCTGCCGGGGCGGACATCAGCAAAGTGTCAGGCTTAGATGACCTTGGCGCGCGTCAGGTCGTGGATGTGCAGGGCGCCCACCAGCACGCCGGCGGCATCGACCACCAGAAGCTGGTTGATGCGGTGCGTTTCCATGACCTCGACAGCCTCGACCGCGAGTTGGTCGGGGCCGACCGAGCGCGGGTTGCGGTGCATGACTTCAGCCATTGGCACGGTGCGCCAGTCGCGCGGCGTTTCCAGCAGGCGGCGCAGGTCGCCATCGGTGAAGACGCCCACGGCGTGGCCGTCAGCGTCGACCACGGCGGTCATCGCCATGCCTTTGCGGGTGATTTCCATCAGCGCCTGCGACAGCGGCGTGTCTTCCTGCACGCGGGGGATGGCATCACCGGCGCGCATGACGTCACGCACGTGGGTCAGCAGCTTGCGGCCGAGCGAGCCGCCCGGGTGCGAGCGGGCGAAGTCTTCGGCGCCAAAGCCGCGCGCATCGAGCACGGCCACGGCCAGCGCGTCGCCCAGTGCGATCTGGGCGGTGGTGCTGGCGGTCGGCGCCAGGTTCAGCGGGCAGGCTTCGACGTCGACGTGTGAATTCAGCACGACATCGGCATGCTTGCCGAGGGAGGATTCCGGGTTGCCCGTCACGGCGATCAGCTTGGCGCCCAGCCGCTTGACGAGCGGCAGGATGGCGTTCAGCTCCGACACCTCACCGGAATTGGAGAAACCGATGAAGACGTCGTCGCGCGTGACCATGCCGAGGTCGCCATGGCTGGCTTCAGCCGGGTGGACAAAGAAGGCCGGCGTGCCGGTCGAGGCCAGCGTGGCCGCGATCTTGCGCGCAATGTGACCGGATTTGCCCATGCCCGAGACGACCACGCGCCCCGTGCAGCCGAGCACCATCTCGACCGCGCGCGCAAAGTCGGCGGACACCTGGGATTTAAGACCGAGTACGGCTTGCGCTTCGATGTCGAAGGTCTGCTGCGCCAGCGCAAGCGCTCGATCTGGGTTGAAATTCGCTATCATGGCGGCGAAGTATAACAACGATTGACACGGGTCCCGGCCGCTTGCTGCTTGGTTTGGCACGGATTGGGGCTCGGCTTGCGGGGAGTTGCGGAGCGTACGGGCGCTTCGTTTTGCTGCACCGCGGCAAAACTCTTTCAAATCACTTTTCTTCCCGTCGCCACGCCGTCATTTTTTGCTCTGCGGCGTCCCGCGTATCGCGTTCTTCGTTTATACCCTGGCATCGGTCTTGCAACGCGCTGTGTGCTGCCTGCGGCATGTTTGCCGTGTGCACCGTCCTGATGCGCCGGTGCTGTCCACCCTGTCCAACCCCTTTCGCCTGGTTTTTCGAGCTGCATGCATTCGCCGCTGGAACTCACTCTCGTGCTGTTGGCCGCCGCCGTGATCGGCGTGGTGTTGTTCCGCATGCTGCAGTTGCCGCCCATGCTGGCCTACTTGGTGGTGGGCGTGCTGATCGGGCCGAAGGCGACGGGGCTGGAGTCCGATTCTGCGCAGACGCGCTACCTCGCCGAGTTTGGCGTGGTGTTCCTGATGTTCTCGATCGGGCTGGAGTTCAACCTCTCCAAGCTGCGCTCGATGCGGCGGCAGGTGTTTGGGCTGGGCGCGTCGCAGGTGGCGCTGACCATGCTGCTGACAGTGCCGATCACCATGCTGCTGTCGCACTGGTATCCGCTGTCGTGGCAGGCGGGCCTGGCGCTGGGCGGCGCGCTGGCGATGTCGTCCACAGCCATTGTCTCGAAGATGCTGGCCGAGCGCCTGCAGCTTGAAACCGAGCACGGCCGCAACATCATCAGCGTGCTGCTGTTCCAGGATCTGGCGGTGGTGCTGTTGCTGATCGTGGTGCCGTCGCTGGGCAAGAACCCGACGGACCTCGTGCTGGCGCTGTCCGTTGCCGCCGTGAAGATCACTGTTGCGCTGGTGTTGATCTTGTTCCTGGGGCAGAAGCTGCTCTCGCGCTGGTTCCACCTGGTGGCGGCGCGCCGCTCGCAGGAGCTGTTCATGCTGAACCTGCTGCTGGTGACGCTGGGCATGGCAGCGTTGACCGAGCGATTGGGCCTGTCGATGGCGCTGGGCGCGTTCCTGGCCGGCATGCTGGTGTCGGAAACGCCCTACAAGCTGCAGGTGGAAGAGGACATCAAGCCGTTTCGCGATGTGCTGCTGGGCTTGTTCTTCGTGACCGTGGGCATGCTGCTGGACCCGCGCGTGGTGGTTGAGCACTGGGCGCTGGTGCTGGTGCTGGTGGCCGGGCCGGTGCTGTTCAAGTTTGTGCTGATCGCGTTTCTTGCGCGCGGCTTTGGCTCGGGCGGCGGCGCGGCGATCCGCACGGCGCTGGGGCTGGCGCAGGCCGGTGAATTCGGTTTCGTGCTGCTCAACCAGATCGACGGCATGCACTTGATCGACCCGCTGCTCAGCCAGGCGATTCTGGCGGCGATGCTGCTATCGATGCTGATTGCACCGTTCCTGATCCAGTACAGCGACGTGATCGCCATGCGGTTCTCGCGTACGGATTGGCTGCTGCAATCGCTGGCGATGACCAAGATCGCCGCACAGAGCATCGCCACCGAGCGCCACGTCATCATCTGCGGTTACGGGCGCAGCGGCCAGAACCTGGCGCACATGCTGGAGCAGGAAGAGATCGGCTATATGGCGCTCGACCTGGACCCGGATCGCGTGC
The DNA here is from genome assembly GCF_000442475.1 of Ralstonia sp. AU12-08. NCBI lineage: Bacteria > Pseudomonadati > Pseudomonadota > Betaproteobacteria > Burkholderiales > Burkholderiaceae > Ralstonia > Ralstonia sp. AU12-08. The sequence goes on from NZ_ASZV01000045.1 coordinate 34,590, forward strand.
GGGATGCCGCGGCGGCGGGCGAGCACGTGGTCTATGGGGATGCAGCGCGGCGTGAATCGCTGGTGGCGGCGGGTATCCACCGCGCGGCGGCAGTGGCCATTACGTATGCGGATACGGCCTCGGCGCTGAAGGTGCTGCACCACGTGCAGGCGCTGGAGCCGACCCTGCCTGTGATCGTCCGCACGATTGACGATGCTGATCTGGACCGCCTGCAGCAGGCCGGTGCCACCGAGGTCGTGCCCGAGATCATTGAGGGCAGCCTGATGCTGGCCTCGCACGCGCTGGTGCTGCTGGGTGTGCCGCTGCGCCGCGTGGTGCGCCGCGTGCAGGAAACCCGTGACGCGCGCTACAGCCTGCTGCGCGGCTACTTCCACGGCCAGGACGATGAAGAGGACATGCTGGAGCGCGATGCTGTGCGCCTGCATTCGGTGCCGCTGACCAAAGGTTCACCCGCCATTGGCCGCAAGCTCGGCACAATGGGGCTGGAGACTTTCAAGACCTCGGTGACGGCGATACGGCGCCAGGGTATCCGCGCGCTCGATCCGGACCCGGATACGGTGCTGGAGCTGGGCGATATCGTCGTGCTGCGCGGCACCCCCGAGGGGCTGCAGATGGCAGAGGAGCGGCTCTCGCCGCGTTGAGCCGGCCGCGCTACTTGGCCAGCGCTTCAAGTAGCGGCCCGCGTGAACGACGCGGTGGTGGGCTGTCGGCCAAGCTTGGCGGCAAGCCCGCCAGCACAGCAGCGGCATCCAGCGAGCGGATCGATACGCGCGTATCGGCCGGAATGCGCCCACCCTGCTGCAGCATCAGATAACGCAGGCAGCAGACGCGCAGGAACGAGGCAAAGTTGGCCACCTCGCCCCGATGCTCCAGCAACTCGTCATACAGCTTGCTGATGAGCTGACTGACCGTCAGGCCATCGCGCAGACCGATTTCTTCCAGCACCTCCCAGAACAGGCACTCCAGTCGCACGCTGGTCGCCACGCCATGCAGGCGTAGCGAGCGGGCCAGGGTGTCGTACGAATGGGGATTGGCGCGGATGAAGATTTCGCACATGGCCGGGGCTCCTCGTCAGGCGCCCGGCGTGCGGGCAACCGCATCAGTGTAGAACCCGTGTCCCCAGGACTTCAAGAAACTGCGCAAGCCACGCGGGATGCGCCGGCCAGGCGGGTGCTGTCACCAGCTTGCCATCGGTGTAGGCCTGGTCGACGGGGATGTCCCGGAAGGTGCCGCCCGCCGCCGTGACTTCCGGGCCACATGCCGGGTAGGCCGAACACGCTTTGCCTTCCAGCACGCCCGCCGCCGACAGCAGTTGCGCTCCGTGGCAGATGGCCGCGATGGGTTTATCGGCGCGGGCGAAGTGGCGCACGATCTCAAGCACGCGGGCGTTCAGGCGCAGGTATTCGGGCGCGCGGCCACCGGGCACGACGAGTGCGTCATAGGCCGCCGGATCGATATCGGCAAAGGCAGCGTTGAGGGCAAAACGATGGCCGGGCTTTTCGGAGTAGGTTTGCGCGCCTTCGAAGTCGTGCACGGCAGTGGCGACGGAGTCGCCAGCCTTCTTGTCCGGGCAGACCGCATGCACCGTGTGGCCGACCATCTGCAGGGCCTGGAAGGGCACCATCACTTCGTAGTCTTCGACATAGTCGCCCACCAGCATCAGAATCTTCTTCGCCACGGTTGTCTCCTGTATGGTTGCGGTCTGCCCATTGTGGTGACGCGCCGTCTGCCGTGGGTGGTAGCCGGTTACCACAGTCCGCGCAAATCGCCTTTTCCCATTCCTGTCATGACCAACGTTCCTCACCATCAGGCGGCTTTGCTCACGCCGTCGTCCGTGCCTGCGTCCACCGAGCTGGGCGACGTGACGCGCTACCTGCGCGAGCGCATCCGCACCGTGCCGGACTGGCCACAGCCGGGGGTGATGTTTCGCGATATCACGCCGCTGCTGCAGGACCCGAAGAGCCTGCGCGTGCTGGTGGATGTGTTTATCCATCGCTACATGGGGCAGGGGCTGAGCTTGGTGGCGGGCATCGACGCGCGCGGGTTCATCCTCGGCTCGATCGTGGCGTATGAGCTGAACCTGGGCTTCGTGCCGATCCGCAAGAAGGGCAAGCTGCCGTTCACCACGGTGGCGGAGGAGTACCAGCTCGAATACGGCAGTGCGACAGTGGAAATCCATTCCGACGCCTGCAAGCCCGGCGACCGCGTCTTGCTGATCGACGACCTGATCGCCACCGGCGGCACCATGATGGCCGGCAAGCGCTTGCTGGAACGTCTGGGTGCGACGGTGGTGGAGGGCGCGGCGATTGTCGATCTGCCCGAACTGGGCGGCTCGCGCTTACTGATCGAAGGTGGGTTGCCGCTGTTCACGGTCTGTCACTTCGACGGCCATTGACGTAGCCGCACAGCCCCCGAGCGATGCATTCACCGCATACGCTCATGTGACAAAAATATGACACTTTGTGACCGTGCGCGGTAGCATGGTCGCTTCCGTTTTTTCTTCCACTGCCAGGAGGCGCCGATGCCCCACGTGCTGCTGTTTCTGCTGACCTCGATTGCCATTACGGTGATGCCGGGGCCGGACAACCTGCAGGTGATCGCACGTGGTGCGAGCCAGGGCCGCAAGGCCGGGTTGGCGGCAGCGGCCGGGTTTGCGTCGGGTTGCCTGTTCCACACGACGCTGGCGGCGCTGGGGCTGGCGGCGGTGTTGCAATCCTCGCCCGTGGCGTTCCAGGCGATCCGCTGGCTGGGCGCGGCCTACCTGATCTGGCTGGGTGTGCAGGCGCTGCGCAGCAAGGGCGGTGTCGGTTTGAACAACGGTGGGCTGCAGGCGGCGCCAGACCTGTGGCAGGTGTTTCGCCAAAGTGTGTTCGCCAACCTGCTCAACCCGAAGGTGACGCTGTTCTTCGTGGTGTTCCTGCCGCAGTTCGTCGATGCGCAGGCCGGGCATGCGGCGCTGCAGATGCTGCTGCTGGGCGGCGTGTTCATGGCACAGACCATCGTCGTGTTCAGCCTGTATGGCTGGTGCGCGGCCGCATTGGGCGGCTGGATGCGCCGCACGCCGCGCGCATCGTTGTGGCTCGATCGCGTGAGCGGTTGCATCTTCATCGGGTTGGGGCTGCGCGTTGCGCTGACCAAGTAAGCGCAACGGAAACTGATGTACACGCTGCTCAAACTGCTCTCGGGTGTGGCCCTGCTGGTCTGGGGCACGCAGACCGTCAAGGTCGGCATGCTGCGCCTGTATGGAGCGGACTTGCGCCGGCTGCTGTCGCGCAGCGTGTCGAACCGGTTCTCCGCGCTGCTGGCGGGTATTGGCGTGACGTGCCTGGTGCAGAGCAGTAACGCAACGGCCACCATCGTCGGGGCGTTTGTTGCGCAGGGTTTGATGGGGGTGTCGTCGGCGCTGGCCATCTTGCTGGGGGCCAACGTCGGCACGGCGCTGATGGCGCAGGTGTTTGCGCTGAACCTGTCGTGGCTCTCACCGCTGCTGATCTTCTTTGGTGTGATCCTGCATCTGTCGCGCAAGGGCAGCCCGGTCGGGCACTTTGGGCGTGTGCTGATCGGCCTGGGGCTGATCATGCTGGCGCTGGAGCTGATTGCGGTGGCGGCCAGCCCAATGGTCGAGGCCAATGCGCTGCGCGTGCTGCTCAGTTCCATCTCCGCCGATACGGGCTTGAACATGCTGATCGGCGCGGTGCTGACGCTGCTGTGCTATTCGAGCCTGGCGGTGGTGCTGTTCTGCGCCACGCTGGCGACGTCTGCGGCGGTGTCGGTCAAGGTGGCTTTTGCGATTGTGCTGGGGGCCAACATTGGCAGCGCCATCGCCGCATTGGCGACCACACCGGCATCCAGCCAGGCTGCGCGCCGTGCCACGCTGGGCAATCTGCTCTCGCGCGTGCTCGGTGCTGCGCTGGTGTTGCCGTTCCTGGGTAAGCTGGCCGAGCTGGCGCCGCATGTTGGGGTGGCGTTGCAGCACGTGGTGGTTGCGTTTCACGTGTTGTTCAACGTCGCGCTGGCCGCGCTGCTGATCGGTTTCACTGATCAGATGGCCCGCCTGTGCACGCGCATCCTGCCGGGTGGTCGGCACCTCGACGAGCTTGTCGCGCCGCGCTATCTCGACCCGTCGGCGCTGGCCACGCCCACGCTGGCGCTGGGCAATGCCTCGCGCGAGGTGCTGCGCATTGGCGACCGCGTCGAGCAGATGCTGGAGAACACGCTGCGCGTGCTCAAGACCGACGACGTGCGTCTGCTGCAGACCACGCGCGCCGTCGACGACGAGGTCGACGCGCTCTACTCGGGCGTCAAGTTCTACCTCACCCAGCTCAGCCATGAGGCACTCGATGACCGCGATGGCAAGCGCTGGACCGACATCATCTCCCTCACCATCAACCTGGAGCACGCCGGCGACATCATCGACCGCCTGCTGCAGGACGTGCGCGAGAAGAAGATCGCGCACAAGCTGACCTTTTCCGAGGCCGGCTTGCAGGAGTTGGAGAATATGCACACGCAGCTGGTCGCCAACCTGAAGCTGTCGATGTCGGTATTCCTGACGGGCGATCTGCCGAGCGCCCAGCGACTGATGTTGCAGAAGGTGCACTTCCGCGATCTGGAGAAGCGCTATGCGCGCAGCCACCTGGCGCGCGTGTCGGAACAGACCGCCGAAAGCATCGAAACCAGTTCGCTGCATCTGGACATCATCAGTGACTTCAAGCGGCTGAACTCGCTGTTTTGTGCGGCCGCGTACCCGGTACTGGATGAGGCAGGCGCCCTGAACCGCAGCCGCATGAAGGACACCGACGAGGTTGAACCGGAAGCCGCCGCCGGGCAATAGCCTGCCGTTTCACCAACGACAAAGCGCAGCCGAAGCTGCGCTTTTTTCTTGGGCGCGTGCTGCTTGTCTTACTTGCGCTTGAGCAGCGGCGCGAGGTACTTGCCCGTAAAGCTCGCCTTGCTCTTGGCCACATCCTCCGGCGTGCCCTTGGCGATGATCTGCCCGCCGCCCGCGCCACCTTCCGGCCCGAGATCGAGCAACCAGTCCGCCGTTTTGATCACGTCGAGGTTGTGCTCGATGATGACGATCGTATTGCCGTGGTCGCGCAGCTTGTAGATGACCTTGAGCAGCAGCTCGATATCGTGGAAGTGCAGGCCAGTGGTCGGCTCGTCCAGGATGTAGAGCGTGCGGCCGGTATCGCGCTTCGATAGCTCCAGCGACAGCTTCACGCGCTGCGCTTCACCGCCCGACAGCGTGGTCGCCGATTGCCCCAGACGGATATAGCCCAGGCCCACGTCGAGCAGCGTCTGCAGCTTGCGGCGCACCACCGGCACCGGCGCGAAGAACTCGTGCGCCTGCTCCACCGTCATCTCCAGCACTTCGGTGATGTTCTTGCCCTTGTAGAGCACCTCGAGCGTTTCGCGGTTGTAGCGCTTGCCGTGGCACACGTCGCAAGGGACGTACACGTCGGGCAGGAAGTGCATCTCAACCTTGAGCACGCCATCGCCCTGGCAGGCCTCGCAACGGCCGCCCTTGACGTTGAACGAGAAGCGGCCCGGGTCGTACCCGCGCTCCTTGGCTGACGGCACACCGGCAAACAGCTCGCGGATCGGCGTGAACAGGCCCGTGTACGTGGCCGGGTTCGAGCGCGGCGTGCGGCCGATCGGCGACTGATCGACGTTGATGACCTTGTCGAAATGCTCGAGCCCGTCGATGCGGTCGTGCGCCGCCGGCTCCGGCGTGGAGCCATACAGATGGCGCGCCACCGCGTGATACAGCGTGTCGTTGATCAGCGTCGACTTGCCCGAGCCCGACACGCCCGTAATGCACGTCAGCAGCCCGACCGGAATGTCCGCCGACACGCCCCGCAGGTTGTTACCCGTGGCGTTGATGATGCGCAGCCAGCGTTCCTCATCGGGTGCGGTGCGCTGCTTAGGCACCTCGATGCGGCGCTTGCCCGAGAGGTATTCCCCCGTGAGCGACGCGGGCGATTGCTCGACCTGCTTGGGCGTGCCCTCCGCGATGATCTGACCGCCGTGCACGCCGGCGCCGGGGCCAATGTCCACCACGTAATCCGACGCGCGGATCATGTCTTCATCGTGCTCGACCACTAGCACCGAGTTGCCGAGATCACGCAGGTGCTTGAGCGTGCCGATCAGGCGATCGTTGTCGCGCTGGTGCAGGCCGATGGACGGCTCATCCAGCACATACATCACGCCGGTCAGGCCCGAGCCGATCTGCGAGGCCAAGCGAATGCGCTGCGCCTCACCGCCCGAGAGCGTATCGGCGCTGCGCTCCAGTGACAGGTAGTCCAACCCGACGTTGTTCAGGAAGTTCAGCCGCGCGGTGATCTCCTGAACGATCTTGTCGGCGATCTCGCGCTTGGCGCCGTGCATGTTCAGCGTCAGGAAATACGTGAGCGCGTCGCGCAGCGGCCAGCCGTTGATCTCGTAGATGCCGCGCGCCTGGTCGGCCTCGCCAATCTTGACGAAGCGCGCTTCGCGGCGCAGACGGGTGCCGTGGCACTCGGGGCACTGCTGGTTGTTCTGGTACTTGGCCAGCTCTTCGCGCACGGCGATGGAGTCGGTCTCTTTGTAGCGCCGCTCCAGGTTGGGGATGATCCCCTCGAACGCGTGCTCGCGCACCGTGGTTCGACCTTTTTCGTTGATGTACGTGAACGGAATCTGCTGCTTGTCGGAGCCGTGCAGCACGATCTGCTGAATCTCAGGCGACAGCTCTTCGAACGGCACGTCGATGTCGACGTCATAGAAGGCCGCCAGGCTTTGCAGCATCTGGAAGTAGAACTGGTTGCGGCGGTCCCATCCCTTGATGGCGCCCGAAGCGAGTGAGAGATTCGGGAAGGCCACCACGCGCTTCGGATCGAAGAACGTGATCTGGCCCAGGCCGTCGCAATGCGGGCAGGCGCCCATCGGGTTGTTGAACGAGAACAACCGCGGCTCCAGCTCCTGCAATGAATACGAGCAGATCGGGCAGGCGAACTTGGAGCTGTAGCCGTGCTCCTTGCCGGTGTCCATTTCCAGCGCGATGGCGCGGCCATCAGCCAGGCGCAGCGCGGTTTCGAACGATTCGGCCAGACGCTGCTTGAGCTCCGGGTTAACCTTCACGCGGTCGACCACGACCTCGATCGAGTGCTTGTCGTTCTTCTTGAGCTTGGGCAGGTTGTCGACTTCGTAGACCTTGGCTTCGGCCTCATGTGCCGTACCGCCGCCCGAGCGGATGCGAAAGCGCACGAAACCCTGCGCCTGCATCGCCTCAAACAGGTCGACGTGTTCGCCCTTGCGGTTGGCCACCACGGGCGCCAGGATCATCAGCTTGGTGTCGGCCGGCAGCGCCAACACGGCGTCGACCATTTGCGACACGCTCTGTGCTTCCAGCGGCTGGCCGTGATCAGGGCAGTAGGGCGTGCCGGCGCGGGCGTACAGCAGACGCAGGTAGTCGTGAATCTCGGTGACGGTGCCGACGGTCGAACGCGGATTGTGGCTCGTTGCCTTCTGTTCAATGGAGATGGCCGGCGAAAGACCTTCGATCAGGTCGACGTCGGGCTTTTCCATCAGCTGCAGAAACTGGCGGGCATACGCCGAGAGCGATTCCACATAGCGCCGCTGCCCCTCCGCATACAGCGTGTCGAACGCGAGCGACGATTTGCCCGACCCCGACAGCCCGGTAATCACAACCAATTGGTTGCGTGGCAGGTCGAGGTTGATGTTCTTCAGGTTGTGGGTACGGGCCCCACGAATCTTGATTTCTTCCATGTGCGGCTTTCGCCTCGCGGCCCGCCAGCCGAGCAATGTGCGGCAATAGGCGGAGGGGGTGGAAAAGGGTAAGCCTGCTAATATACCGAACTTCGGTTTTGCGGGTACCTGCCCTCACATGGGGCAACTGGCAAGGCCGCTCATGTGTCACCCCAGTGTCCTTGCCGTTGCTGGAAAGTGACGGTTTCCGACCATGTCTTCCGCCTCCCCATCCATGACTTCCGCTTCCGGCCGCATGACCGGCCTTGAGCTGCGTGCGGCCGCCTCGCTGGCCGGCATCTTTGCGCTGCGCATGCTGGGTTTGTTCATGATCATGCCGGTCTTCGCGGTGTTCGCGAAAACGCTGCCCGACGGCAATAACACCCAGCTTGTCGCCTTCGCCATCGGCGTGTATGGCCTGACACAGGCGGTGCTGTATATCCCCTATGGCTGGTTGTCGGACCGCTTCGGACGCAAGCCCGTCATCGTGACGGGGCTGGTGATCTTTGCGGTGGGCAGCCTGGTGGCGGCGTTTTCGCACAGCGTGGCGGGCATCGCCGTAGGGCGAGCCATCCAGGGTGCCGGGGCGATTTCCTCCGCGGTGATCGCCTTCGTGGCCGACCTCACGCGTGAAGAACATCGCACCAAGGCCATGGCCATGATTGGCGGCAGCATCGGCGTGTCGTTTGCCGTGGCCATCGTCAGCGCGCCGGTCATCTTTCGCTGGGTCGGCATGCCGGGCATGTTCCTGGCGATTGGCGTGCTGGCTGTCATCGCCATCGGCGTGGTGCTGTGGGTGGTGCCCAATGCGCCGCGTCCGCCCGAGCATGTCAAAGCGCCATTCCGCGAAGTGCTGCACAACCCGGAACTGCTGCGCCTGAACTTTGGCGTGTTTGCCCTGCATGCCACGCAGACGGCGCTGTTTGTCGTGCTGCCGCACATGCTGGAAGCCGCCGGTCTGCCGATCGACTCGCACTGGAAGATCTACTTGCCGGTGATGGGCGTGTCGTTCGTGCTGATGGTGCCGGCCATCATTGCTGCGGAAAAGCGCGGCAAGATGAAGGCGGTGCTGCTGTCCGCCGTGGCCCTGGTGATGGTGGCGCAGCTGGCGCTGGGCGAGGTGCATCCGACACTGACGGCACTGTCGATTGCGCTGCTGGTGTACTTCCTGGGCTTCAACGTGCTGGAGGCCTCGCAGCCTTCGCTGGTGTCGAAGTACGCGCCAGGCGTGCGCAAGGGCGCAGCCATGGGGGTGTACAACACCACGCAGGCGCTGGGGCTGTTTGCAGGCGGTGCGGGCGGCGGCTGGATTCTGCTGCACGCGGGCCAGAGCGCCGTGTTCTTCACATGCGCCGGGCTGGCCTTGGCTTGGCTTATAATCGCGAGCCCCATGCGGATGCCGGCATTGCGCCGACATTAAACCGGGCCTACGGCGGCATCACTCAACCTACCTTCGGAAACTCATCATGGCGTCCGTCAACAAAGTCATCATCGTCGGCAATCTCGGCGCCGATCCAGAAACGCGTTACATGCCCAGCGGCGACGCCGTCACCAATATCCGCGTGGCGACCACCGACCGCTATAAGGACAAGGCCAGCGGCGAAATGAAGGAAGCCACCGAGTGGCACCGCATCGCCTTCTTCGGCCGCCTGGCCGAAATCGCTGGCGAATACCTGAAGAAGGGTTCGTCGGTGTACATCGAGGGCCGCCTCAAGACCCGTCAGTGGGAGAAGGACGGCCAGAAGCAATACAGCACCGAAATCGTTGCAGACCAAATGCAGATGCTCGGCGGCCGCGGTGAAGGCGGTGGCGGGCAGGGTGGCGGCGGTGGTGGTTACTCGCGCGGCGGCGAAGGCGGCGGCAGCGGTGGTGGTGGTGGTTACGGTGGTGGCCGCAGCCAGCAAGGCGGCGGTGGCTATTCGCGCGGCGGTGAAAGCGGCGGCCAAGGTGGTGGCCAGGGCGGCGGTGCACGTCGTCAGCAAGCCCCGTCGAATGGCTTTGAGGATATGGACGACGATATTCCGTTTTAGAACCTACCTCGTGTAGTTTTTGTTGATTGAAGCCCGTGAGCCTTGTAGCCACGGGCTTTTTCTTTATCCACACTTTATTTTTGTTGTTTGGGGTCGTTATGCATAACTACTACTTGGCAGAAACCGTTGATACATGACGAAGTTCGTAGCAAAGCGGGTTAGGTTCCGGAACGGGGAGCGCCACTCTGTTCTGAGCAGGCCTGGAGCCTTACCGGTCCACGAAGCGACCCTGTACTTGGCGAAGTGCCGCAAGCGTGGTCTGGCCGCCAACACAATTCACAGCGTTTGCATGGCGTTGGCGTTGCTACATAGGGAACTGGCAAAGGCGAACATTGATTTGCTCGAGCGGCTGCGGCAGGGCAGATTCTTGGCGGTACCTGAGCTCAACCGCTTAGTCGACGCTGCTCAGTATCGAGTGGATGACCTGTCTTACGAAGACGCAGATGAGCTGAGCAATTCCAACGTCGTCGATATCAGACGAATCCGCATGCGTCGGAAGGCGGCTGTCAGGGAGGTCAAGGCAGTTGGTGTCGCTACACAGGCTACTCGGCTCCGCTACATGGCGAGCTCTCCCTGAAACTACAAGAACAACTTGATGCCCCAGACAACTGAACTCCGCGCGTCAACTGCGCTTGTCATCCCCTTGCCTGCGCGCGTATTTACGCGGAGTGGGAGCAGCTTCGACCCTAGAGAAGACGTTTGGGAATGGGCCGATGGCCCGTTTAACGCGCGAGTCGACTTTCGTCGGTATAGCGATGGCTTCGCAGCGTTTGTTCTGCCACTCAAACACGCTCTTCTGCCGTTCGTGAAGGGACAAGCTACCTGCTCAGTCGCTCAGTGAGCACCGTATTGGATATTTGTTTGAGGATGCCGAGCGCGCTGTCGTTGCCATGCTGCCCGAAACGTTCCCTTACGTGCCTGGTGCTCCCGGCCTACGGTGCAGCGACTCCATGGCCGTTATGCGCACGAACGAAATGCATTCGGCGAAGGCGACCTACCTGTGCATGTTTAGTTGCGTTGACTACGGTGTCATCACGAATCACTTCGGGGCTCGTGAGGGGCGGATTTCCATCTTTGAGCGGTTCGGTTACACCGAGGATGACGGCTCCCCCATCGAGCTCCGAAGTCATAGCTTGCGCCATTACCTGAACATGTTGGCGCAGACGGGAGGCCTGAGCAGTACCGAAATTGCCATCTTCTCCGGTCGAAAGGACGTGAGGCAAAACCGAGCCTACGACCATATGTCTTCGGACGAGGTGCAGGCGCCCATCAGCCAGGCATTGAAAGACGGGTTCACCTCGGAGCTGGAACCGGTCTTCAGCGCGAAGCGTGACTTGGTGACGCGGACTGAGTTCAAAGGCCTGGGGCTGACTGCGGCACATACGACACAGTACGGCTGGTGCGCGCACGATTTCGCGAGTGAGCCTTGTCAGATGTATCGCGATTGCATTAACTGCGAGGAGCAGGAGTGCATTAAGGGAGAAGCGCAGAAGGAAGCGAACCTACGCATGCTCAAGAGTGAGACAGAGTACTTGTTGAAGCAGGCCCGGGAAGCACTGAGTGAAGAAGAGTACGGCGCCGATACCTGGGTCAAGCACCAGACGCTCACCCTGGAACGTGTCACCGCCCTTCTGTCGATTCTAGAGGACCCGGCGGTCCCCGTTGGGACGCGAATTCGTTTGGACGTGAGCAACGCCCCGCTCATCACAAGGGACAACGTCCATCCCGTCAGATTTAGCCCGACTGCGCGGCGAAAGGCGCTTGCATGAGAAAGAGCAGAGCACCGGATTTAACCGACGAGCGTATTGCCGCAATCGTTGCGATGTTGGATGAGTGGAAAGGCAAGCTCACGTGGGAACTATTGCTGGATGCGGTCGAGGCATCAACCGGCCACCGCTACTCCAGGTTCACGTTCGCTGAATATCCGGAGATTGCCAACGCATTCTCGTTTAGGAAGGATGCCCTGCGCGGTACTTTGCCGCGAGGGCGAGGCGAGCCTCGGGATGAGCGGGTTCGAGAGGCTCTCGCGCAGACTGACCGCTACAAGGCCAAAGCCGGGCGGCTGGAAGCGGAAAACCAACTCCTGCTCGAGCAGTTCGTGACGTGGGCGATTAACGCTGAGCGCAAGGGTGTGACATTGGACATGTTGAACGCGCCGCTACCGAAGCCCCCACGGGACCGCTCAAAAGGTGTCGACTGATGGCGATAGACATGTGAACAGGCACTTGAGACCCAAGCCAGTCGCAAATGATTGACGAGACAAGCCCGGCAACTCCAGGAAACGGCATCGAGATTTTTCTTGGGCACGCCATACAGGACCCCACTGAGCTGCGGTTTCTGAACAGACTGCGCGCGGACCTTGAGGCAAAAGCGCTGCCATGCATCGTTTTCGCAAACTTCTATGTGGGGCGCGCCCGAACCCAAGTTGACTTCGTTGTGGCAACTGAGAGGGGCGCGACGGTTATCGAAGTGAAGGGCTATCGCTATCCTGTGGAGGGGGGCGTGAACGGAGCTTGGCAAGCCAAGCTCGACGAGACGCGGCGGCGCGCAATCTCTTCTAAGAGCCCTTTCCAGCAAGCCCTCGATGCTAGGCATGCCATAGCGGACGAGGTCTCAACCCAATTCGCGATTGACTCTGCACGGTCGCGTCAGGCGATTGGTGGGAATCTGTGCATCTTCCCCGCACCACTGCCCAACTCGAACACTCCCGAAAGCAACTTCAAGTGCGCGATTGGTGGGTATCCAGAGCTATCGGAACAGATAGAAGAGCCCCGTGTTAACGCTTTACCTCTCAGCCTCTGGCGGGAGTTCGCGCAGAACTTGGGCTTGATGCCATACGTGCAGGGTGAGCCCAATGCGGATGAGCGCTTCGTGGCTGACTACTCCATGCAGTGGGTGACAGCCATCGCAGCAGCAAATCAACCGTTCGTCTCCCCGTCACTCCAGTGCGACGGGCAGGAGTTCACATTGGCGAACGGCATTGAGCGCCTGCGGGAAGGCGCCAGCCTGTTCCTTGTCGGGAGCTCTGGTTCTGGCAAGACGCGGATACTCGAAGAGCTGTCGGCGCTGGCTAGCACGGCGGGGATGTTGCCGATAGCAATCGAAGCTCGATTCTTTGAAGGAGAGATGCGCCCCCTTCTCGAGCGGTCAATCGCTCTGGCGACAAAGCACTCTCTCCCTGAAGTGCTGCGTGTCGCGCGTAGAAGCGCTTGCCCGGTTGTCGTATTCGTCGACGGCTTCAACGAGTGTCCGCCAACGCTTCACAAGGCATTGGTCCGCTCGTTGCTCGCATTGCACCGCCGCCACAATGCGCAATTCGTATTGGCGGGGCAAACAGACTTTGCAGTACCGTGGGGTCTGAGTCACCGTGTAGCGGTGCTCGAACCCAGCCTGGAGCATCTGAAAGCAGTTCTCGAAGCGCACTTGGGGCGCGAAGCAACCCAACCAGAGTGCGACGCACTGGAGGTGGTCACAACAGCCAACGATGCTGCGATTCTGGCGAACGTCGTACTAGATGCAAGCCACCTAGATGGTCGTTTCGCGCTGTACAGCGCTTTCACCAGACAGCGGCTTGGGCCCAAAGAGGCTGAATCCCATCGCGCATTGTCGGAACTCGCTATGCAGATGCGGGAGCGGCTCATCTCCACCGTGGCCGAACATGAGCTGCTCCGCGAACTCAAAAACGTACTGGGGTCATCTGCCGCAGCGGCCCAGCTTGCCGAAGGTGCGCAACGTTGTGGGTTGCTAGTCAGACGGGCTGGAAAGGCGTTCTTCCGCCACGACTTGATTGCCGACTACTTCAGTGCTGAAGCGCTCCTCATGCGGCACCTTGATGTGAGCGCACTAAAACAGGCGCTGCAGCGTCCCATATATGCCTCGCTTGCACACTTCGCTCTCGGTGGGAGTGACAGCATCGCGTTCTTGGAAGTTTTGTTGCATGAACCCACTCACGAACTCTTGGTTGCGTGTTTGGAGGGCAAGTGCGGCTCCAGTGCAAGGTCGTTCGTGGCCGACCGCGTGCGCGACCTGTTGGAGAAGCTCGCCGAGCGCTACGAAGCATTGGTGCTTGAACTCGAAACCGACGAAAAGGGGCGTCACGTTGTTCGCCCCGACCTACCTGAACAAGACGATTGTGAGCTCAGCAAGCGCTACCTATCGGTGGTTCCCGCTGCAGCGCTTCACGGGCTGCTGCCAGAGGTACTGGAGGCATTCCGTCGTATCGATGGCCGCATTTTGGCGTATGCCGAACAGCTTCGAACTACGCATGCCGACAAAAAGCTGGCATTCAGGAAGCGAGCATTCAACGCTGTCTATAGCTCCCCGGGCGTAATTCTCGCAAGGGAGATGTTCGATATTCAGCAAGCTTTTAGGTCCTATTGGCCGAAGTCCACGTCGCCTGCCGCAGTGCTTGTCCTGCAAAACGCGCTATCGGCCCCAAAGGATTTCACTCCGGGTCAGTTGCTTGTTGCTGTAAGCGCCTACAACTGTTTCGGCCGAACACAGAACACGTTGCCTGAAGGCTTCGCGAGAGTTGCCGACTACCTTTGGAACATCGGGCTCCATCCACTAAGAATGACTTTGGTGGACCTCGTGCGAGGCGTTGGCTGGCAGCTCACGCCAGATGTTCAGGAGGAACTTAGCGATACACTCCACTCGTGGTTGAACGATTCGGACCCACTCATGAATTCACTGGTTTTCGACGCGCTGGAAGCAGTCGGAGGCATTGATGTTGATTT